>JBKGZE010000032.1:0-11151 GCA_046545735.1 Gemmatimonadota bacterium
GGTGAGCCACACTCGCTGGGCACCACGCCGGCTGCCCTGCGAAGCCGGTGAGATGCCCAGCCGGCCAGCCCGGCCGCACGGCTGCTCCCTCCAGGAATCCGACAGGGCGCCGATGCGGGGGCACCCCCACCGGATGTCGATGCGGGGGTAGCCCACCGGATGTCGATGCGGGGGTAGCCCACCGGATGCCGATGCGGGGGTAGCCCACCGGATGCCGATGCGGGGGCACCCCGCCGGATTCAGTTCTCGAGGTTGGGCGCGAGGGTCATCTGCATGACGCTTCCTTCGAGCCGTCTGTCCTTGCTCGAGGTGGTGCTGACGTCGTCGAGGCGGTCTTCGACCTCGTCGAGGACGCGCAGGCCGTGTTCGGGTCGGCGCATCTCGCGTCGGCGGAAACGGACGGTGATGCGGACGTGCTTGCCGTTCTTCAGGAAGCGTCGAGCGTTGCGCACCTTGAAGTCCATGTCGTGCTCGTCCGTCTCGGGACGGAACTTGACTTCCTTGAGCTCGTAGGCGTGCTGCTTCTTCTTGGCTTCCTTGGCTTTCTTCTGCTGCTCGTACTGGTACTTGCCCCAGTCCATGATGCGAACGACGGGCGGCCGGGCTCTGGGGGCGACTTCGACGAGGTCGAGGCCGGCGCGCTCGGCGCGATCCCTCGCTTCATCGAGGGGCACGATGCCAACCTGCTCGCCCTCCGGGTCGATGAGGCGGATCGGGCTGATGTGGATGTCGTCGTTTACGCGGGTCTTGGTCCTGGCTATGAGATCCTCCTGGCTGTGAGGCACGAACGCCGTGGCACGGGATGCGAGTGTGTCAACCTTCGTGCCGCGGCGTAGTCGGGGGGTCGCATCGGAGCGTCCCCTCCCGGGGACTGAAGGTGAGCCAGCGTCGGTCGTCGGACAACCGCTGGTCGATGACGGGCGAGCACAGGGGTGTGACCCGGTCGCCGTCGATGACGAGGGCCGTGACCTGGCCGGTTTCGAGCCGGAACTCGCGGGTGTGGCGGGGCACGACCACGACCAGGTCCATGGCCGGCTCGCCGGTCCGGATCACGACCCGCGCGCTGGCGCCCCGGTCGACGGCGAGGGGCCTGCTGGTGAGGACGCGGAAGCCGTCGCCCTGGATGCGGACGCTGACGGACCGCACCGTTTCGAGGCGCGGGAGCGTGACGACTCGGGGGGTCTCATCGGCGGCGTAGGTGGTGAAGAGCGGCGCGTCGCCCCCCTCCAGCGGCGCGACCTCGCCCTCCGGCGGCGCGAGCCAGTCGGCCACGCCCCGCTGCCTGGCTGCGGCCGGACCCCACTCGAAGGTCCTGGATCCGTCGCTGCCGGCGATGGCCTGGCCCATCCGCTCGGGCACGTTGACGTCGACCCAGACGCCCTCGGGCACGGCCACCATGTAGTCCACCGGTCCGTGACCCGCCGCGGTGAGTGTCAGCTCTTCGGTGTCGGCGAGTCCGGCGGCGGTGAACCCGCGGACGGCCCGGCTGGCCACCCGGACGGAGCCGGGCGCCCCCCGGATCACCTGGAGCGTGCCGGGCGCGTCCGCCTGCACGAGGATACGGAGCCGGGTCCCGGCGAAGGCGAAGCTCTCGCGTGCGACCTGCCACTCCTGGGCGGCGGCCGGCCACGCGATCACGAGCGCCAGCATGGCTGTGAGCGGGTACCTCATCGATTCCCCCGGTGCGAAGGGTCCACGGGATGATAGCCCCGATCATCCCTCCCGGGTTCCGCCTCCCGACACGCTCTCGGCGTCGATCCGGACGGGCCGGATGACGGACCACTGGTCGAAGTCGGGGTGGCGGGACAGCACCTCGTCGGTGATCCGGTCGGTCCGCTCCTGGTCGCCCGTCCGGAGCACGCCCTCGACCGTGAGCGTGTCGCCCCTGCGCACCGGCTCCGCGGACGTGACCTGAAGGACCGTGCCGCTTGCGAGCATCCAGAACGCGTCGGTGCCGGTGGCGACCACGACGCCTCTTAGCCGCACGGGCTCGCCGACGTGGTCGGCGTCGAGGAGCGCGAGCCCGTCCAGCCCGGCTCCCGCGCCCGGCTCCTGCACGGCGGGTGCCGGAATGGCGGCGGGGGGCAGCGTGTCGGCGGCCGTGGTTCCCACATCCGCCGGCTCCGCGTCGGGCGGCGACCTGAGCAGCACCGTGATACCCCAGACGGCGCCGACCAGGAGGATGATCCCCAGCGCCCATGGCCAGCGGGACGCCCGTTTCCTCTCCACGTCGACGCGTCGCATCAGCGCGGCCCTCCGACCCGGTTCTGACCGGACGTGTCCGGGGGTGGGGGCACCGTATCCGTCGTATCCCTCGCCGGTCGACCGGGGATGGTATCCGTGGTGTCGCGAGGGATGGTGTCCGTGGTGTCGCGCGGGATCGTGTCCGTGGTGTCGCGGGGGATCGTGTCCGTGGTGTCGCGGGGGATCGTATCCGTGGTGTCGCGGGGGATGGTATCCGTGGGCCGCGGTCGGGGCGTGGTGTCCGGGGGCACGGGCCGGAGTCTGCTCGTGTCCGGCGGCACGGTGTCACGGTCGCGAATGGAGTCCTCGCGCGTCCGCCGGCTCTCGTCCTCACCGAAGAGGCGCTCGCGGAGCCGGCTCCACCAGGCGTCGTCGTCGTAGAGCGAGTCGGCGTAGGCGGTGTCGCCGTACCCGAGGAGGTACTCGCGGCAGTCGCGGGCCGCCACGGTCCCGCGCAGGAAGTACTCCGTCCGGAGCTCGCCCGTGGTCGGGCAGTTCGATGCGACGGCGTTGCCGCGGGCATCCACCATGTACTGCTCGATCCCGGGCGGCGGCGACCAGTCCCGCCCGCTGTGGCCCACGCGACGCATGATCCGGCCCCAGACGGGCGCGGCGAGCCGGCCGCCGGTGGCCCGGGCCATGATGCGCTGCGGATCGTCCATACCGATCCAGACCCCGGTCACGATCTCCGGCGTGAAGCCCACGAACCAGACGTCGGAGGACTCGTTGGTGGTGCCCGTCTTTCCGGCCGCCGGCGCGGCGAAGCCTGCCGCCCGTACGGCGGTGCCGGTGCCGCGGTCCACCACGTCGCGCATGAGGTCGAGAGTGAGGAACGCCACGTCGGATTCCAGGGCGTGCCGACTCCGGGGCGGCACGCGCCAGACCAGGTTGCCATGGCGGTCGGTGACCCGGACGATGAAGCGCGGGTCCGGCCGGTCGCCGAGGGTGGCGAACGTGCCGTACGCGGCGACCATTTCCAGGAGCGAGACCTCGGCCGCACCGATCGCGAGCGACGGGTAGGGGGGGAGATCTCCGTCGATCCCCAGGCTCCGCGCCGTCTGGATCACCCGACTCAGCCCCACCTGCTCCGCGAGGCGGACGGTGGCCACGTTCTTCGACTGGGCCAGCGCCTCCCGCATCATGATCTCGCCGGCGTAGCTCCCGCCGTAGTTCTCGGGCGACCATTCGCGCCCGTCGCGGACCACGTGGTACGGGGTGTCCTGGAGGACGGCGGTGGGCGGGTAGCCGCCCTGGATGGCGGTGGCGTACACGAACGGCTTGAACGCGCTGCCGGGCTGCCGCTCGGACTGGATGGCGCGGTTGAACTTGGAGGCGGCGAAGTCCCGGCCGCCCACGAGCGCCAGCACGTCGCCGGACTCCGCGGCCATGACCACCACGGCACCCTGCAGGTAGGGCGTCGTCCGGCCGTTCTCCGCCCCGTTGGCCGCTTCGAAGGTGGGGTGCGGGAAGGGGCCGTAGCGCCCCGTCTCAATGGCTCGCAGCTGCTCGAGCAGCTCCCGCCGGGCCACCTCCTGCGCCTGGAGATCCAGGGTGGTGTGGACCGTGTAGCCCTGGGTGTAGATGTCGTCGCCGAGCCGCGCCTGCAGCAGCCTGCGGACGTGCTCCACGAAGTAGGCCGCCCGCTCCGGCGCCTCCACCTGGCTCGGCGTCAGGTCCGGGTCCGAGTCGCGGGCGTCGACGGCTTGCTCCTCCGTGATGAAGCCCTCGCCCACCATCCGGTCCAGCACGGTCCGGCGACGCTCGAGGGCACCCTCCATGTTCTCTCGCGGGTTCAGCTCCGACGGCGCCTGGATGACCCCGGCCAGAAGTGCCGCTTCCCCGATGCCGAGCTCGGAAGCCGGTTTGCCGAAGTACTCCTGCCCGGCGGCCTCGATCCCCCACGCCCCACTGCCGAAGTAGATCTGGTTCAGATAGAGCGCGAGAATCTCGTCCTTGGTGTATCGCCCCTCCAGCTGTCTGGCGACCTTGATCTCGCTGATCTTCCGCTCCAGCGTCCGCTCGATCACCGGCAGCTGTTCTGGGAAGACGTTCCGCGCCACCTGCATGGTGATGGTGCTGAACCCCTCCGCGATCTCGGCGCTCCGGACGTTCTGCCAGAGCGCGCCCAGCGCCCGGATCCAGTCGACGCCGCTATGGTCGTAGAACTCCTGGTCTTCCGTCGCGATAAACGCCTGCGGCACGTGCTCCGGCAGCTCGTCCAGCTCGACGACCACCCGGTTCACCCGGTAGAGCTTGCCGATCTCGTCACCGTCGCGATCCAGTACGACCGACGCCTCGTCCGGCATGAATCCCCGGACCTGGTCGATCTGCGGGCAGCCCGCGAACGCGCATGTGTGGTACGCGGCGAACAGCACGACAGCCACGACCAGCGCGACGGTGACGAGCGCCGTCGCGACGGCGAGGAGTGAAAAGGGGCTACGAGTGCGGGTATCGTTGTCGGCCACGGTGCTCGATTCAGCTCGGCAATGGGTTCCTCCGGGCTGAAACGGGCAAATGCGGTGCCACGCCCTGCGCGGCCATGGGCCATGGCCCGGCGCGCGGCTATGCCGGTCCGGGGCCCGGCCGCCGTCAGTCGGGGCGCTCGAGCCCCCCGGCAGGCGAGACGCCCTCCCCGTCCTCCAGCTCCAGGTCCTCGAGGAAGTCCCGGAGCGGGCCGCTCGTGACCGTAGCGGCTTCCGCCAGCTCCAGGGTGATGGCCGGCCGCTTCATGCCGTTGACCAGCACGTTCCGGGCGGCGACGTCCACCACCCGCTCCTCGCTGTCCGAGCCCGTCGCCTCGTAGTACTCGGTATACCGGGCGCTCACGCGCTGCTCGAACAGGGGCAGCTGGACGCGGGGGATCGCGTGCCTCTCGAGGTCCTCGTAGATTGCCTGGTGCATCATGTCCAGCACCGCCCGGATCTGCTCCGGCCGATGGCCGTACGCCTGCTGGCAGGCACGGGTGTGGAGCCACATGAAGAAGATCAGCGCCTCCTCGGGCTCCACGGTGGGGAGTGTCAGGACTGCCGCGTCGGTCTCCTTCCCACCGCCCTCCCTGTCGGCCTCCCGAACGAACCCGCGCCGCTCCATGAAGTCCGTGAAGCTCTCCCAGACGAGTCGGGCCAGGTTGTCACCGAGATCCGCTGCGGACATCCGCATGACTGCCTCCGTCGTTTCCGTAGGCAGCTAATACGGTACCCCCGTTCGCCGGTGTCAAGTCCCTCGTGCCCCGGCCTCGGCAAGCTCGTGCCCCGGCCAGCCGGGGCACGAGCCGGCGGCGTCGGGTGGGTCAGTCGCCGCCGCCGGGCAGGAGCTTGCGGAGTCGGGCCTTGAGCGCGTTCTCGGCCCGGGCCGCGAGGCTGTCGGCCGGGAGCTTCAGGGAGTCGGGGAGGAGGCCGAAGAGGGAATCGCCGAGCACGGCGCGGAGCGAGTCCGGCGGCAGGCCCCGGAGCGAATCCGGCAGCTCCAGCCGGCCGGCCACCTCGCCGGCCGCTGCCCTGGCGACGCGGTCCGCGGCCCGCCGCGCCTCCGCCGCGGCCGCTTCCCTTGCCCGCTCCACCACGGCCGATCGGGCCTCGCTCAGGTCGAGCCGTACGGCAGGCTCCTCCACGGGCCCGGTGATGGTGACGCCCACGGGCACCCGGCCGTCCGTCCCGGCGGCGGCGACCACCTGCGAGCCGACCTCGCCCGCGCGGCGGGCCAGCTCACGGGACAGGTAGAGCGTGGCCCCGAAATCCATGCGCCCGCCCAGGTCGAACGACCCGGCGGCCCTCATGTCCAGCTCCCGGCCTCGCAGGACGGTCTCGTCCAGCGTGACCAGGGGCCCGGCCACGCGGAAGCTGCCGGCCCAGTCGTCGAACCGGAGGGTGTCGTACGCGGGGAGTCCCAGGCGGGCGGCGACGGCCTCGAGCACTCGCCAGCCGGCCAGTCGCCCATCGGCGATCGCGAGCGTCCCGTCGGCGGAGAACGTGTTCCGGTCCGGGAGCAGGTGCCGGTCCAGGGTCGCGCCGACGGTGCCCACCAGGTCGAGGCTCCCCGTCAGGTGGTCGCGGAACGGCGTCAGGCGGTCGAAGAACGGCTCCGCGCCCACGTTCTCCACGGCGTAGCGGGCGATGAGCCGGGCGCCTGCGGTCGTGTCGGCTGGCGCGGCGGCGCCCGTGTGGGCGGGCACCGGCTCCAGGCGACCGGTGGCTTCCACCCGGCCGCCCAGGAGACCGAAGCGGGCGGATTCCAGCTCCACGGCGTCGGGCCGGAGCTGCACGGTGGCCGTCAGGTCATGGTAGCGGAGCCCGTTCCGCACCAGTAGGCCCACGTCGGCCCGGACCCGCGCGTCGACGGCCGGCAGCGGTGGCAGCGTCAGCCCCGCCTCGCGGGCCGACTCCGCCGCGGAGCGCCCGTCGATCGGGCGGTCCCGGAGCCGGGCGAAGAGGAGGGGCGGGTAGACGCCCCGGCTGGGGCCGAGCAGGGCGTCCAGGTCGAGCGTGTCCGCGTCGAGCGTGGCGACCACGCGGGGCGGCGGCGCCGCCGAATCCACCAGCGCGGGGATCCACCCGTCCACGGTCGCGTCGAGCTCGACGGGTGCGCCGTCGGGGCCGAGCGCCAGCCGGAGCGGGCGGACGGCGAGCCGGCCGCCCTCGAAGCGGAAGGTCGCGGCCGGTATCGCGACGGCAGGGTTCATCCCCGCGATGGCGACGCCCCCCAGCTCGATGGTGCCGGTGGCCCGGGCGCCGCGCGGATCGGCGATCTCCAGCTCGGTTCGCACGTCGACGTCCACCGCGCCCGTCAGCCCGAGGGTGTCGGGCAGGAGCCCCAGTTCTGCGAGCCGGCCCAGCTCCGCGCCCGCTTCGATCGCCGCCACGACCCGGGGCGAGGCGGGTTCCCGGACCGTGAGCCCGAGGCGGAGCGGCTGGCCCAGCGCCGATCCCTCCGCGCGGACGGCGACCGTGTCCCTGGAGAAGGCGGCCCGGGCCCGCAGCGCGTCCACGAGCGCCTGGCCCGCGGCCGCCAGGCGCCCGTCCCGCAGGGTCAGCGTGCCGTCGATCGCCGGGAAGGAGTCGGTGGTGAGGGGCCCGACCACGGCGGCCTGGATGGCGGCGTTCCCGTCCACGTCGACGGCCCGGCCGTCCGGGAGCGCCAGCTTCGCGCGGGCGGCGTCGGGTAGCCAGGCCAGGAGCTCCCGGGCGTCCAGCCCCTCTGCCGCGAGCTGGAGGCGGGCGCTGCGGCCGGTGGGGGAGGAGGCCGAATCGATAACGCCGGCGCCCGTGAGCGCCACGCCGTTCAGGGCCACGCGCAGCGACTCGAGGGTGATCCGATCGGCGCGCCGGTCGAGGGTGGCATCGTGCTCGAGCCGGAGCCGGAGGTCGCGGGCGGGGAGCACCACGTCCGGGAGTCGCGCGTCGACGTCGTCGAACCCGACCCAGCCGTCGAGCTCGATGTCCGTGAGCCGCCCGGCCTCGATCCGGCCGGAGAGCCCCAGCCGCTGGTCCCAGCCGTCCAGCCGGACCACCGTGCCGTCCCTCAGGTCCCGGAACCCGATCCGGCCGCCGTCGACGGCGATGTCCCGGATCCGGAACGACACGTCGCGCCCGGCCCGTCCGGCGGCCGCGCCGGTGTCTCCGGCCAGGACCGGGAAGTTGGGGCGTCCGGCCGTGTCGATCTCCACCAGGACCCGGGGCCGCTCGAGCGTCAGCGAGCGGACGATCACATGGCCGCGGAAGAGCGGGAGGATGTGGGCGCGAAGCTCGAGGACGTCGACCCGGGCGAGGGCGGTGGAGTCGCTGTCGCCGCCCACTGCGACCCCCGCGATCCGGACGCCGGGGAGCGGGAAGACGCGGATGCCGGCGGACCCGATCCGGACCCGCTGCCCGAGGAGGGCCTCGGCGCGGGCGGCCGCGGCGGCGGCCACCCGTTCCTCCGGGATGAGCGCGGCGGCGGCCACCAGGGCCCCCAGGAGGAGGATCAGCGCGACCCCCGCGAATGTCAGGACCCTGATGCCGCGCTTCATGGGCGGCCTCCGCTCAGGTTCAGACCGGAACGGCCTTCCAGCCGATCCCCACCTCCTGCCCGTCCACCACCGCCTGCTCGGGCGGGATCACGAGGTCGAACTCCCTGAAGCGCTCCACGCGCTGCCGGGTCTGCCTCCCGCCCGTCACCGACAGCCCCTTGACCGTCACCTTCCGATCCTCCCCGTTCGGGCCCATCAGCCTGAACGCCTTGCCGGGCTTGAGCATGGACGGGTCGAAGTCGCCCTCGACGAGCTTGAGCCGGAGCAGCCAGCCCCGGCGAGGAATGAGATACGAGTCCGATACGTTGAATCGAAAGTCGGCCATGTCGTTCGTTGCGCCGCCGGACAGCACCGGCTGGTCCACGGTCGACGGTGCGGCCCCGGCCCCACCGTCCCACCCCGCGCCACGCGGGGCGGTGCTGCGGGTGCAGGATAACCGTCGGGGCGGGCCGGGGTCCAGTCCCGCGCCTGTTGCGGGCGCCGCTCGCGCTCGCGCCCCGCGGCCCCGTAGCTTCCCCGCATGAGCGACGATACCGAACCCACGATGCTGGACCTCCCGCCTGAAACCATGCGCGCCATGGGCTACGCCGTGGTGGACCGGCTGGTCGAGCGGCTGTCGGGTCTCGACGGGGCCCCCGCGTGGCGGGGCGCCACCCGGGAGGAGATGCGGGAGCGCCTGTCCGGGCCGGCGCCCGCCCAGGGGAGCCCGTTCCACGAGCTGCTCCGCTTCCTGGACCGGTCGGTCCTGCCGTACCGCGGCAGCGTGGACCACCCCCGGTTCTTCGCCTTCGTCCCGAGCTGCCCCACGTGGCCGGGGATCCTGGGCGACTTCCTGGCGGCCGGCCACGACATCTTCCAGGGCACCTGGCTCGCCTCGGCGGGCCCGAGCGCCCTCGAGCTCGAGGTGCTCGGCTGGTTCCGCGACTGGCTCGGCTACCCGCCCGCGTCCGCCGGGCTCCTGATGAGCGGCGGGTCGGCGGCCAACCTCGCCGCCCTCGCCACCGCCCGGGACGCCCGCCTCGGCGAGGCGTGGGGCGACGGCGTGATCTATGTCTCCGGCGAGACCCATTCCTCCGTCGTCCGGGCCGCCCGGATCCTGGGCTTCAGCCGGGACCGGCTGCGCACGGTGGCCGTGGACGACCGGCTCCGGCTCGATCCCGCCGCCCTCGCCGCCGCCGTCGCCGCCGACCGCCGGGCCGGGCTGCGGCCGTTCCTGGTGGTGGCCAACGGCGGCGCCACCAGCACGGGCGCCGTGGACCCGCTCCCGGAGCTTTCCAGCCTCTGCCGCCGGGAAGGGCTGTGGCTCCACGCGGACGCCGCGTACGGCGGCTTCGCCGTCCTTACGGACCGGGGCCGGCGCGCGCTCGCGGGACTGGACCGCGCCGACTCCGTCACGCTCGATCCGCACAAGTGGCTGTTCCAGCCGTTCGAGGCCGGCTGTCTCCTGGTCCGCGACGGGCGGCGGCTGCTGGACGCGTTCCACACCATGCCCGACTACCTCCAGGACACGGAGGTCCGGCGGGGCGCGCTCCCGGACGACGCCGAGGTCAACTTCGCCGACCGCGGGCCCCAGCTGACGCGGGCCTCCCGCGCGCTCAAGGTCTGGCTCACCGTCCGGACCTTCGGCCTGGACCGGATCCGCGCCGCGATCGAGCGGGGGCTCGCGCTCGCCGAGCGGGCGGAAGCGCGGATCCGGGCGTCGGACACCTTGCGGCTGGTCACCCCCGCCGCGCTGGGCGTGGTCTGCTTCCGCAGCGGCGACGGGGAGGCCGCCGACGCCGAGCGGGTGCGACGCCTCTCCGAGAGCGGGCTCGGGATGATCTCGTCGACCCGGGTCCGGGGCGACTACGTGCTGCGCCTCTGCATCCTCAACCACCGCAGCCGGTGGCGGGACGTGGAGGCGGTCATCCGGGCGCTGGAGGCGCCGGTCTGATGGACGTCCGCCGCGCCGCCTCGGCGTCCCGCGCCAGGGACAGCAGGAGGGGCCGGGCCGTCCCGCGCTCCAGGTCGGCCACGCGGGCGGCCCGGGCCCCGGCGGCCGTGTCCACCATGAGGGTGGCCAGGTCGAGTCGTCGCTGGAAGGGGCTCTCTCCGACGTGCAGCGTCTGGATCTTCCGTTCCGGGACCACCCAGCTGACCCGGGTGAACACGCCACCCCGCACCAGCACGTAGCTCGGGGGGCGCGCCCAGGCGCGGGCGCGGTAGTCCGCGCGGGCGTACAGCCATGACGGCAGCCAGAGCAGGAGCAGCGCGTACCAGCGCGGCCCCACGAGCAGCCCCAGGAGCACCGCCGCCACGGCCACCGGCACCGCCAGCCGGAGGAAGCTGCGCCGGCGCGCGATCGGGGAGACGGAGTGCATGGCCACGCCTTCCAGGCGGGCGTCGGGGAAGACCTCCCGCAGCAGCGGCCCCACGTCGCGGCGCCGGGCGATCGGCACGAACGCCTCCGCCTCGCCTCCCCGGGCCTGGCCCTGCTGCTGAACCGCGCCGCCCGCCGTCTCGATCTTCAGCGCGGCGAGCCCCAGCAGGCGCCGCAGGAGCGACTCCTCGATCCGCACCGCCTGCACCCGCTCGAGCGGAACCGTCGAGTGGTGCCGGCTGAACAGCCCGTATTCCCGCTTCAGCTCGTCGCCCGCGCGGGTCAAAGTGAACCCGTGGTAGCGGATCACCGTGACGACGACCGAGAGCAGCCAGCCCACCAGCACGATGCCGAGCACCAGCCCGGCGCCCACCGCCACCGCGCCCAGGAGCCCCACGCTCGCGCCTCGCTCGAACGTCTCTTCCAGCCAGAGATCCACCTGGTCCAGGCCGCCCAGGTCGCCCGCGAGCTCCAGGGCCGTCGCCAGGCCCGCGGCGATGAGCCCGGCCTCGTTGGACGTGGCGCCCGCCAGCGCCAGCTGGCC
>JBKGZE010000033.1:0-11030 GCA_046545735.1 Gemmatimonadota bacterium
TCATGGAGCTGCTGCTGCTGACGGACGCGGCGAAGCGTGCGTCGGCGGCGCGGGTCACGGCGGTGATGCCGTACTACGGCTACTCGAGGCAGGACCGGAAGGACCAGCCGCGGGTGGCGATCGGCGCCAAGCTGCTGGCGAACCTGCTGGTGGCGGCCGGCGCGGAGCGGGTGCTGGGGATCGATTTCCACACGCACCAGCTACAGGGGTTCTTCGACGTTCCAGTGGACCACCTGTACGCGGCGCCGGTGCTGACGCGCTACTTCCAGCAGAAGGGGCTGTCGGACGTGGTGGTGGTCGCGCCGGATGTGGGGGCCGCCAAGATGGCCCGCGGGTTCGCCCGCCGGATCGATGCATCGTTCGCGATCATCGACAAACGGCGTCCGGCCCACAACGTTGCCGAGGTGCTGAACATCATCGGTGAGGTGGAGGGGAAGCGCTGCATCGTCGTGGATGATATGATCGACACGGCGGGCACGATGACCAGCGTCATCGAAACGTTGAAGGAGCGAGGGGCCGCCGAGATCTACGTCGCGGCTACGCACCCGCTGCTGTCCGGCCCGGCCGTGCAACGGCTCCAGGACTCTCCGGTGACGGAAGTCGTGGTGACCAACACATTGCACGTGCCGGAGGAGCGGCGGTTCGGGAAGTTGAAGGTGCTCTCGGTGGCCACGCTGCTGGCGCGGGCGATCCGGTACACGCACTCGAATGAGTCGGTGAGCCAGCTGTTTGATTGAGGAGAAGGAATACGCATGGCGGAAAATGCCAGATTGAAGGCGTCGCTGCGAGAGGAGACCGGCAAGGGCGCCGCTCGCAGGATGCGCAACGAGGGACGGATCCCGGCGGTGGTGTACGGCCGCGGCGAGGACACGCGTCCGCTGTCGCTGGACGCGCACGAGTTCGATATGCTGGTCAAGCAGCATTCGCTGGACACGACTCTGGTGGAGCTCGAGATCGAGGGCGCGGAGAAGACGGGCGACAAGGTGCGGACCCTGGTGGTGGAGGTGCAGGCGCACCCCTTCAAGCCGGAGGTGCTCCACGTCGATTTCCAGCAGATCCACGCGGGTGAGCGGGTGACCGTCGAGGTCCCGATCGTCCTCCAGGGAACGCCGGTGGGGGTCCGCGAGGGCGGCGTCCTCCAGCACATCATGCACGTCGTGGAGCTGACCTGCGATGTGGACCAGATCCCCGAGTCGTTCCAGGTGGACGTGGGCACGCTGACCATCGGCGACTCGGTCCACATCTCGGAGCTCGAGGTCCCCGAAGGCGTCGAGCTGCTCGCGGACCCGGAGCGGACGGTGGCCACGGTGGCCGCGCCCACGGTCCTGGAGCTGCCCGAGGAAGAGGAAGAGGAGCTCGAGCCGGAGCTGGTCGGCGAGATGGCCGAGGAGCTGGAGGAAGGCGAGACGCCGGCCGAGGCCGCGGAGGCCGAGGGCGAAGGCGAAGAAGAGTAGGTGAAAGTCGTCTGCGGGCTGGGCAATCCCGGCCCGGAGTACGATGCGACCCGCCACAACGTAGGCTGGTGGGTGCTGGACCGTTTGAGCAGTGAGTGGGGGCTGGGCCCGTTCGAACGAGCGGGCCCGGCACTCGCGGCGAGTGGGGTGGTGGGACGGCATGAGGTGCTGCTGCTCAAGCCGTTGACATTCATGAACCGCAGCGGAGCCGTCCTGGCCCCGCTGCGTGCGGCCCCGGATGTCGACATTGCGAACGACCTGATGGTGGTGGTGGACGACGTAGCGCTGGACGTCGGGCGTGTCCGGCTGCGTCCATCCGGGGGTAGCGGGGGGCACAACGGGCTCAGGTCCGTGGAGGCCGCCCTGGGGACGCAGGACTACGCCCGCATGCGGGTCGGGGTGGGGGCCCCGCCCGCGGGGCAGGACCTGGTCGGCTGGGTATTGTCCGAGTTCGACCCGGAGGACGAAGAGGGGGTCGTGGCACTGTTGCCGGATTTGGTGAGTGCCGTGCGGGATTGGATGGACGAGGGCATCGAGGCGGCGATGAGCCGCCACAACCGGTAATGCGCGGAGGCAACCGTGACGGATCTAGTAACATGGACCCAGGGGGCGCCACTCTTGGGACTCCTCGGTCTTCTGGTGGCGCTCGGACTGTATTTCTATGTCCGGGGCCAGGACACCGGGAACGACCTCATGCGGAGTCTGGCAGACCAGATCCATGAAGGGGCGATGGCGTTCCTGCGCCGGGAGTATACAGTCCTGGCGGTGTTTGTGATCATCGTGGCCCTGCTGCTCTGGTGGGCGGTCAGCGGTCTGACCTCTCTCGCCTACGTGACCGGCGCCCTGAGCTCGGTCCTGGCGGGACTCTTCGGCATGGAGGCGGCGACCCGGGCCAACGTCCGGACGTCGGCGGCCGCCCATTCCTCCGGGCAGGGGAAGGCGCTGCGCGTCTCCTTCTTCGGCGCGGCGGTGATGGGCCTGTCCGTCGCCTCGCTCGGGCTGATCGGCGTGGGTCTGTGGTACTGGTGGCTCGGGGCCGGGGCGCTGACGGACCTGGAGTTCCGGACGTTCGCCGGGATCATCAGCGGGTACGCCATGGGCGCGAGCACGATCGCGCTGTTCGCCCGTGTGGGTGGCGGGATCTACACCAAGGCGGCGGACGTGGGCGCCGACCTGGTCGGGAAGGTGGAGGCCGGGATCCCCGAGGATGACCCGCGGAACCCGGCGACCATCGCGGACAACGTAGGCGACAACGTGGGCGACGTGGCCGGCATGGGCGCGGACATCTTCGAGAGCTACGTCGGCAGCGTGATCGCGACGATCGCGATCGGTGCCACGAGCGCGCTCTACGCGGAGGTCCGGGCCGAGGCGATCGCGCTGCCGATCATCACGGTCATGATCGGGCTGGTGGCCTCGCTCATCGGCGTCGGTCTGATGAAGGTTCTGGAGCGGACCAACCCGGCGTCGGCGCTGCGGAACGTGACTTTCATCGCCGCGGCGCTCTTCCTGGTCGCGACCTATTTCGTGATCCAGGGGCTCGACTTCACGATCTTCGATCCGGTCCGCGGCGAGCTGCCGGCGACCGGTCCCTTCTGGGCCATCTTCTCCGGCACGCTGGTGGGCGTGTTGATCGGACTGGTGACGGAGTACTACACGGCCGCCAAGCCGATCCGGAAGATCGCGGAGGCGAGTGAGACGGGGCCCGCCACCAACATCATCCATGGCCTGGCCGTGGGGATGGAGTCGGTGGCGCTGCCGGTCCTGCTGATCGCGGTGGCCATCGGGGTCTCCTACTGGTTCGCCGGCCTCTACGGGATCGGCATCTCGGCCGTCGGCATGCTGGGCACGGTGGGCGTGACCATGTCCGTCGACGCGTACGGCCCCGTGGCCGATAACGCGGGCGGCATCTCCGAAATGAGCGGGCTCGGCCCGGAGGTGCGGGCGATCACCGACAGCCTGGATGCCATCGGCAACACCACGGCGGCCATGGGCAAGGGCTTCGCCATCGGCTCCGCGGCGCTCACGGCGCTCGCCATGTTCAGCGCGTACACGCAGGCGGTCGGTCTCGACCGGCTGGACATCCTGGACCCGGCCGTCACGATCGGGCTCCTCATCGGCGGGATCCTGCCATTCTTCATCGCGGCCCTCACCATGACCGCGGTCGGCCGGGCCGCGGCGGGGATGGTGGAAGAGGTGCGGCGCCAGTTCCGCGAGATCCCGGGGATCATGGAGGGCACCGGCAAGCCGGACAGCGCCCGCTGCGTGGACATCTCCACCCGCGCCGCGCTGCGTGAGATGATCCTGCCCGGCCTGACGGCGGTGATCGTGCCCGTGGTCGTGGGCTACTTCAGCGTGACCGCGCTGGGCGGCCTGCTGGCCGGCGCGCTCGTGACCGGTGTGCTCATGGCGCTGTTCATGGCCAACGCCGGCGGCGCGTGGGACAACGCCAAGAAGTACATCGAGGGCGGCGCCCACGGCGGCAAGGGATCCGATCCCCACAAGGCATCGGTCGTCGGGGACACGGTCGGCGATCCCTTCAAGGACACTTCGGGCCCGTCGATGAACATCCTGATCAAGCTCATGAGCGTGGTCTCCCTCGTGCTCGCCCCCTGGTTCGCGGCGGTGCACGGCATGGACCCGGTCATCGAGACGGCCGGGTTGTTCGACGGGATCCGGCAGATGCTGGCCGGGATCCTCGGCTGAGCCACGCCGCCCATGGCGGCGCACGCTCGACCCCGCGGGACGACGATGGCTCCGCCCCACCAGGCGGGGCCATCGTCGTTGCCGCGGCCGGTGGACTCAGTCGCCCCGGATCCGCCGGGTCAGAGCCGGAACGTGCCCGCTCAGCCGGGCATACAGCGCGAGCTGCCCCCGGTGATACTCCTCGTGGGCGATGTGGTGGTGGAACCAGGTCAGCCGCGTGGCCGGCTCCCCGTTGAACTGCCGGATCGGCTCGAGCAGAAGGTCCGGCCCCGCGGAGCGCAGCCGCTGGATCCCCGTCTCCAGCGTCTGCCGGAGAAGGGCGAGCCATTCCGCCCGGTCGGGGTGCCCGGGCAGCGTCCCCGCGTGCTCCTCGACGTGGGCCGGGTAACCCTGGCGCGCGAAATCGCCGTCGGGGCGGGTGATCTCGCCCACGGCCATGAGCGACGCTTCGACCACGTGCCGGATGAGCTCGGGCACGGTCCGGCTCTCCGGCGTGGGCCGGAAGCCCCAGTCTTCGACCGGGATGTTCGCTGCCTCCTCGATGAAACCTTCCCGGGCGTATCGCCATGCGTCAAGCATTTCTTCCACCAGCTGAACGCGCTCGGCCATGCCGCTGCCTCCCGTGCACAATAGCAATGGATACGGGTAATGTAGCCCGTGCCCGGCGCCGGCACAGCGTGCGGGCCCGCCAGACCACACCGAACCCGTGACCGATGCCGAACCTCAAGCTGGGAATCGTCGGGCTCCCGAACGTCGGGAAGTCGACCCTGTTCAACGCGCTGACCGAGGCGGAGGCCGACGCAGCCAACTACCCCTTCTGCACCGTGGATCCCAACGTGGGGGTCGTGGAACTGCCCGACGAACGCCTCGACCTGCTCTACGACCGCGTGCGGCCCCAGGCCAGGGTCCCCGCGACCGTCACCTTCGTCGACATAGCCGGGCTCGTGGAGGGCGCATCCCACGGGGAGGGGCTCGGCAACAAGTTCCTTGCCAACATCCGCGAGGTGGACGCCATCCTGCACGTCGTCCGTTGCTTCCAGGACGACGACGTCACCCACGTGCTGGGCGAGGTCGATCCCGTCCGCGACCGGGAGATCATCAACACCGAGCTCGCCCTGGCCGACCTGCAGGCCATGGAGCGCCGGCTCGACAAGGTGGAGAAGGTGGCCCGAAGCGGGGACCGGGAGGCGCAGCAGGAGGAGGCGCTGCTCCGTCGCCTGGTCGCTGTGCTGGCGCGGGGACAGCCGGCGCGCCTCGTTCGTCCGGCAAACCCCGTGGAGGAGCGGCTGCTTCGCAGCTACCAGCTCCTCACGTCCAAACCCGAGCTCTACGTGGCCAACGTGGGCGAGGACGAGATCGTGACGACGACCGATGAGGGCCGGGCCGGGGACGGGAACCCGCACGTGCGGGCACTCCGCGCCGCAATCGAGGCCGACCACGAGCCGGCCGAGGTCGTGGCCCTCGCCGCAGGGATGGAGGCCGAGATCCTGGCCCTCGACCCCGGCGAGCGGCAGGAGTACCTCGAGGCGCACGGCCTCACCGAGCCGGGCCTCCACCGGTTGATCCGCGCCGGCTACCGCCTCCTGGGACTGATCAGCTTCTTCACCACGGGGCCGAAGGAAGTTCGGGCCTGGACCATCCCTCGAGGTACACCGGCCGTCCAGGCCGCCGGCGAGATCCACAGCGACTTCGAGCGCGGCTTCATCCGCGCCGAGACCATCGCCTGGGACGACTTCGTAGCCGCCGGCTCCGAGCGCGCCGCCCGCGAGCAGGGACTGATGCGCTCCGAGGGCCGGGACTACGTGGTCCGCGACGGGGACATCATCCTCGTCCGGTTCAATGTCTGATGGGGAATGGTCAACGACCCACCGAGCCGATAGCTTGCGGGCGGCGTCCATGGCACGAGTCTCACCCTGGTTCGACGGAGCAGCATGAGCCGGCGAAAACGGTACTACGAAGTCGAGTTCGGCGTCTGGGTGGAGGAACCGGACCCGATGCGGAAGGCCGCGTGCGATGCCGTCTGGAACGGCGAGTGGGATCACACCCATGGCCCTCGTCCCCGGTGCTACCTGCCCGTGGGCCACGAGGGTGAGCACCGCGAGACCAGGACGCTGTCGGAGGGAGAGGGCCTGGTGGAGTACTACTGGGGCAGCGACCCGGGATCGGCCCGCACCGAGCTTCGCCGGGAGGGCTAGACGTCCACCGGTGCGGACCTTACCTTTCAAGGCTCTTTGATCCCGCTCCGCCCGGGTGGCGGGGCCTTACGCCCGAGGGAGAGAGAAGTGAGAGAGTACGAGATCGTCTACATCTTCGACTCGGTCCTGACCGAGGACCAGGTCAACGAGAAGCTGGAGAAGTACCACCAGCACATCACCGCGGACGGCGGGGAGATCACCGCCGTCGACCACTGGGGCAAGCGTCAGCTGGCCTATCCCATCCAGAAGAAGACGGCCGGGTACTACGTGGTGGTCCAGTTCACGGGGGCGGCGGAGATGCTCCCGGACATGGAGCGGACGCTCAAGCTGGACGACGACCTGGTCCGCTACCTCATCGTCCTGAGCGAGGGTGAGCCGACGGCGCCGATGTCGATCGCGACGCGGGAGCCCCGGGATCGCGACGAGGACGAAGACGAGGACGAGGACGAAGAGGAGGAGGAGTAAATGGCCCGCGGACGCTCCAAGCCGTGCCCGCTCTGTGAGTCGGGGGTACGGCAGATCAACTACAAGGACGAGCATTCGCTGACGCGGTTCATGACGGATGCGGGGAAGATCATGCCGCGGCGGATGACGGGGATGTGTGCCCGACATCAGCGGCAGGTGGGGACCGCGATCAAGCGCGCGCGGTACCTGGCGCTGGTCCCGTACACGTACGTCTACGAGGACTGATGTGACGGACAGGGGACCGGGCTGGCCGACGGTCCTCATGCTGATGCTGGTGGTGCTCGCCTTCTCGGTGGTCCACCCGCTGCAGCTGATGATGATCCCGCTGGCCATGCTCCTGGTGGCGCTTCCGCCGCGCCGGCCGCAGCTGCTGCTCTTCGCCGCGCTGCTGGCGGCGCTCAGCTTCACGGGGCCGCGCGACGGGCTCTGGTCGGTGGAGCGGGGGTGGGCGCTGCTGCTGGGCGGGTATTTCGTGGTGGCGATACTGGTGTGGCCAGGCCGCGCGTTCGTGCTGCGGGCGCTGGCGGCGGTGGGAGCCACGGCAGCCACGGCCAGTGTGCTGATCGCCCTGCTGGGCGGCTGGGCCGAGCTGGACTGGATGATGGCGGCGCACTACCGGGAGGTCGCGGAAGCGATGTCCCGGAGCTGGCCCTCGGACCTGGTCGATGCGGAGAGGGCGGTCGCGCTGGCGGCAGGGTTGCCAGCCCGCCTCTTCCCCGCGTTCCTGGCGGTGGGCTCGATGGCGGCGCTGGGAGTGACCTGGTGGGGGTATCGCCGGCTGACCTTGATGGGCGAGCCCCTGGGGCGGCTGCGAGACTTCAGGTTCCCGGACCCGCTGGTCTGGGTCCTGATCGCCGGGGTGGCGCTACTGGTGCTGCCAGTGGCGGAGTGGAGCGGGCGGCTCGGGTCGAACCTGGTGTTCTTCATGGGCACACTGTACGCGCTTCGCGGGCTGGCCGTGCTGGCGGCGCTCGTACTGGGTATGGTGGGGCCGCACCTGCCGGTGCTGCTGGTCCTGGGCGTGGTCGGGGTGCTGCTCTACCCCATCGTGGTGGCGGGCACGCTGCTGCTGGGAGTGACGGATACGTGGCTGGACCTGCGGTCCGGCAGGCGGACGGCGAACGACGAAGGCTGAAGGAGCCACAATGAAGACGGTGAAGGTCATTCTACGGGAAGACGTGGAGAAGCTCGGCGAGGCCGGTGAGATCGTCGCGGTGAAGCCGGGCTATGCGCGGAACTACCTGCTGCCGCAGGAACTGGCGTACGAGGCGACGGAGGCCGCGATCCGCCAGCTGGAGCAGGAGCGTGAACGGGCGGAAGCAAGAGCGCGCCGGGAGTACCTGGAGGCGCGTCGCCGCGCGTCGCAGCTCGAGGACGTCCAGCTCACGTTCCACGCCCGGGCCGGCGAGGAGTCGAAGCTGTTCGGCTCGATCGGGAACGCGGACATCGCCGACCGGCTGAACCAGCAGGGGCTGGATTTCGAGGTCGATCGGAGAGAGGTCGAGCTGGACGATCCGATCAAGGCGCTGGGCGTGTACAACGTGCCCATCAAGCTGCACGCCGAGGTACGACCCGAGATCAAGGTCTGGGTGATCAAGGAGGAGTAGCCGGGATGGTGGACCGCGTCCGCCGCGCATCGGTCCCGGTCCCGCCGCGGAATCAGGGCGCGAGGGGTGCCACTGTGCCATCCCTCGCGTCCGTTCATTACATTTCAGAGGAATGCCTACCGAAAGCGAGCAGGATCCCACACGGGGGCGGACAGAGAGTCTGAACGAGTCCCAGCTCACCGGGGAGGTGAGTCGGGCGTTGGACCTGGCCCTGGATCGAAAGGGTCGCGACATCGCCGTCCTCGACCTGCGTGGACTGTCGAGCGCCACCGACTTCTTCCTCCTGGCGACCGGCACCTCCGACATCCACGTGCGGAGCATTGCCGAGCACATCGTGGAGGAGCTGAAAAAGGAAGACGTCCGGCCGAACCACGTGGAAGGGCTCCAGGGCGGGCGCTGGGTCCTGATCGACTACATCGATTTCGTGGTCCACGTGTTCCACCCGGCCGCCCGGGATTTCTACGAGCTCGAGCGGCTCTGGGGGGACGCGCCGCTGCTGGCGGTGGAGTCCTGAGCCGTCGCCCCGTGCGGGCGCTCCGAGCCTGGGCCGACGGGTTCGGCCCCCTCCCACCGACCCGCCGCCGATCTGTGCCGCACGCCTTTTGTCGAGCGGCCCGGACGTGTATCATTAGACCGATTTATCGAGGACCGCAGATCCCGAGCGCAACCCTGAGGAAGGGGAAGCGGGGAGAGTGAAGGACCTGAACCGTTTGTCCGAATGAGCGCCGAGGCCAGACTCGAGGCCGTTCCGTTCGAGCCCGGGTCCGGTGAAATACCGCCGGCGCTCGAGCCTGCCCTGACCGACTCCGACACCCCGATCCTACTGCTCGTCGCCCCGGACACCGGGGGTACGGCGCTGCGTGCGGCCATCGGGCTGGCCGAAGCGCGTGCGGCCGCCGGCCACCCCACCGTGCTGGCCGACGCGGCCGTACGCGACCCGCGCCTGCACGAGCTGCTCGGCACCGACAACCTCGAGGGGCTGGCCGACGTCTTCCTCTTCGGCGCATCCCTCGAGCACGTCCGGGTGCGACCGGAAGGACGCGGGTTCGAGTTCATCCCGGTGGGCGCGTACGTGCCCGAGCCCGGCGCGGTACTGGAGAGCCCGCGCTGGGACACCATCGGGGAGACGGTGCGGTCCGAAGGGGCCGGCCTCCTCCTTTTCGTCAGCGCCGACACGCCCGGACTCGGCATCCTCTCCGGCCGCATCGGGCGCGCCGTTGTGCTGGGCGGTGAGCGAGAGGCGAACAGGGTCGCCGCCAGGCTCGCGCCATCGTGTCGGATCGTGGGCGTCGCGGAGTCGGTCGGGGATCCCGAACGGCCGCCGGCGGTGGATGCGGCGGCCGAAGCCGAGGTGGCGTCGTCCGAGGCGGCCGAGCTGTCGGAGCCGGTGGTGTTCCGCGCCGATCGGAAGAGCCGGCGCCGGGTCTCCCCCATCCTGCTGATCCTGCTGCTGGCGGCCCTCATCGCCGCCGGCTGGTACGCGTACCAGCGGTACCTGGCGACGCCGGCCGAGGAGCCGGCCCCGCAGCCCGGCGCCACGCAGGCGGAGCCCGTCCGCCCGCAGCCCGTTCGCGGAGACCCGGTGGAGACGCCGATCCCCGTATCTGTGGCGGTCGAGGCGCACCAGGATCTGGCGCACGCCCGTGAGCGGGTCGCGGCGCTGCGGGACGCGGAGTCGGACATCCAGTTCTACCTGGCGCCGGTTTCCGTGCGCGGCTCGGTGTACTATCGGCTTCTGGCGGGGCCGGTCACCGACCAGACGCAGGGCGAGGCCCTGATGGACCGCCTGGTCGAGGCCGGCCACAAGACGTCCGCCGATGTATGGTCGGTCCTGCCCACGAAGCTGGCGTTCCACCTCGGCGAGTTCGAGACGCGGGAGGCCGCCGAGCGCCGTGTCGAGATGCTCGCGACCCGTGGCATCCCCGCGTACATCGTCCCCGTCGCATACGACCCGGGCTCCGACCAGTACCGGGTCTACGGCGGCGCCTTCCAGTCGGAGCACGAGGCGGCGGTGATGGGAGAGCTGCTGGCGGAAGCGGGCGCGCAGGCTCGGCTGGTGGAGCGCACGGGCCGGCCGACCCCGGGAGCTTCATGAAGGTCCGGAAGCTACAGCTCCACGGATTCAAATCGTTCGCCGACCGGACGGAGGTCGAGTTCCATGACGGCGTCACCGCCATCGTGGGGCCGAACGGGTGCGGCAAGTCCAACATAAGTGATGCGATCCGGTGGGTCCTGGGCGAGCAGCGTCCCAGCGCCATCCGGGGCTCGCGCATGGACGAGGCGATCTTCCAGGGGACCCAGCAGCGGCGCCCCGTCGGCCGGGCCGAGGTCGCGCTGATCGTGGACAACTCGGATCGTCGGCTCCCTCTCCCGCACGAAGAGGTCGAGATCCGCCGGACCGTACACCGGGCCGGCGGCAGCGATTACGAGCTCAACCGCGAGAACGTCCGGCTCAAGGACATCCTCGACGCGTGTCGGGACACGGGGCTCGGGGCCAATGCCTACGCCATCATCGAGCAGGGCATGGTGGACTCCCTCCTCAGCGACCGGGCGGACGAGCGCCGGCAGGTCTTCGAGGAGGCCGCAGGGATCGGGCGGTACAAGGA
>JBKGZE010000034.1:0-11015 GCA_046545735.1 Gemmatimonadota bacterium
ATGCTGGCCTCGCGGTGATCGGACTCTGGTGCACTCGAGTCGATGAACAGACGCCGGCCTTCGCCCCCGCGCAAGCCCCGCGCGTCCGGGCCGCCTCCGCGGGCAGACTCCCAGGCTTCGGGGCGGTCAGTCCACGACCAGGTCCACCCACACCAGGCGATGGTCGCTGGCCGCGTCGGCCCGCTCCGCACCGACGGGGTCGGTCTCCACGTCCGGGAAGTACACGCCGCCCCCGGCCACCTCCAGGTCGGTGCTGGGCAGCACGTAGTCGATGCGCCACCCGGTGGCCCGTCCCGTCGTGGAGCGTTCGAAGTGAGCCGGGGGGCCGGGCTCCCGTCCGGCCAGCCCGCCCGCGCTGACGCAGATGTCGCCGGTATCGTGGACCCGCGGGTGGGCCAACAGGTCGTGGATGGGATGCGTCGGGTCGACCTCGCCGCCGTGGGGTGACGCGTTCAGGTCGCCCAGCACGACGAAGGAGGCCCCGGCGGGGAGCCCGCCTCGCACCCCCTCGTCGTCCACCAGGTAGTCGGCGCCGTCGATCAGGTCGACGATCATCCGGACCTCGTCACCGTTGCGCCGCCCGTTGCGGTCCTCGGCTCCGTCGAAGCCCATGGGGGTGGGGTGGGCCCCCACCAGCTGGATCGTTCGCCCCGCCACGCGCAGGGGTACCACCACGTGCGTCTTGCTGGACAGGCGGAAGACGGCCTCCGCCTCGGCTGAATACCACCCCGGCGGCATCCGGTTGCCCGGCATGTCCCGCCACAGGAACTTCCGGAAGGTCCGGACGGCCGCGGTGTCGAGAGGGTGGCGCGAGGCCAGCACCATCCCGTACTGGCCGGGATACTCCCCGTAGCCGAAGCTGTCGTCGCCATGAGTGCGGGTGCCCCGGTCCGCCGCGGTGGCCACCACTCCATCGTTGTTCAGGTCCTCTCCCGAGAGCACTCCCGTGTTCACCGGCGGCGCGACGACGTGCTCGTAACGCAGCGCGTCCTCACCGGCCGCCAGGTAGCGCTCCTGGAAGTCGGTCCAGGTCCCCTCCAGCGGCCCCGCCCCGTCCTGGCGGATGTCGATCTCGTTGATCAGGATTACGTCCGGCCGCACCTCCTTCAGGACCTCCGCCGCCGCCACGAGCTGCTCGTGCACGCCCCGACCTCGCGCGTCCACGTCGTCCACTTTCTCCTGGGACAGTTCCCAGATGTTGAACTGGGCGACGCGGAGCCGGGCGGGTTCGGACGGCCTGGGTTCGGCGCCAGCGTCGTCGCCGGCACGCTCCTGCCCGCACGCGGCCGCGAGGAGCAGGAAGGCGAGGGAGAGGAGGGGAACGGCGGTTCGCGCGACGAGTCGGGGCATCGGTGCCATCGGTTCGGCCGAGATCGTTTGGTTTCGAGTCCATCGAACGGGACCTGGTACCCGGAACCGGCCGCCAGGAGCCCTCATGACCGGGATCACGAGCTGGCGTCCGAGTCGGGCGCGGCGCGGCGTGTCGAGGGGCGAGTCGGCCACGCCGCTGGCGATCCGGCCGTCAATGCGGGATCTTGTCGGTCGACGGAGGTCTGGAGCCGAGGAGAACGGAATGGTGAACGCGAAGCTCGAGAAGCACCCGCATGCGCCGCTGGTCCACCGGCCGCCGCACCCGGGGAGGGGCGCCAGCGTGAGCGTCGTGGCGGCGGCGCTGCTCCTGTTCGCCGCGGCCGCCTGTGCGCCGGAGGACGGGGAGCGGGGCCGCTCTCCCGGCGTGGGCGCGGAGGAGGAGCAGGCCGAACGAGCGGCCGCGGAGGCCGGGGAGGGAACGGAGGGCGGCGATCGGCCCGTCTGCCTGGAGGGCGGACCGTTCGTGGCGGATGGACCGATCCCGGTGGACGGGGGCGGCGCCGATCCTGGCCGGATCAGCGGGCTGCGCTGGGAGCGCCACGAAGGCTGCGAGCGCTTCGTGGTGGACCTCGAGACGGAGCCCGACCGCGAGGCGCCCGGCGGCGTAGGGGTGGAGGTGCTGCGGGGATCCGGGCTGATCCGGGTGACGGCCGAGGGGGTGCGGGAGGTCGACCAGGATGCGACCGATGCCACCTTCGACGGCCCGCTGGCCCGGGCCGCTTACAGCGCGTGGGCTCCCGATGGACGGTCCACGTGGGTGGACCTCCACCTGGCGGAACCCGCCGAGGCCAGTGCCAGGGTACTCGGCGGACCCGCACGCGTGGTGATCGATCTCCGTCCCGGTGGCGGAGCGCTCCCGCCGACGGCTGTGACGGGGCAGCGTGTGGTGGTGCTCGAGCCGCGTCCGGGGGAGGTCTCTTTCCCGTTGGATGTGGAGGGGTACGCGCGCACGTTCGAGGCGAACGTCGTCGTGCGGCTGGAGCAGGATGGCCGGGAGGTGGAGGAGACCTTCACCACGGCCACGGCGTGGGCCGACGCCTGGGGACACTTCGAGCTGACGCTCGACGACGGCCCCGATGGCCCGTTCGAGCTCCACGTGGGTGAGTACTCCGCGCGGGACGGGACGTGGGAGGGCGTCACCCTGGACCTGGTCGGCCGCTGATCCGGGCCACCACCGTACGACGCTCCGTCCACCTCCGCCATGCTCCAGTCCATCGCCTTCGCGGGCGGCTACGCCTTCGCCGCCGCCCTCCAGCCCGGGCCGCTCCAGGCGTTCCTGCTCTCCCGCACCTTCGCGACCGGCTGGAAGCGCACGCTGCCGGCCGCGCTGGCCCCGCTCCTGAGCGACGGGCCCATCGCGCTGGTGGTGCTGCTCGTGGTGGGCCAGCTGTCGCCCCAGGCGCAGCAGGGGCTCCGGGTGGCCGGCGGCATCCTGCTCCTCTATCTCGGCTGGAGCGCGTTTCGCCAGACGCGTGACGACGCGACCCGCCACGTTTCCGGCTCGGCGCCGCGCACCCTCTTCCAGGCCGTGCTGGTGAACCTGTTCAATCCCAACGCCTACCTGGGCTGGACGTTCATCCTCGGGCCCGCGCTGCTCACCGCCTGGCGCCGCAGTCCCGCCGAAGGCATGGCCCTGATCGTCACCTTCTACGGGGTCCTGGTCACGACGACGGCCGCGTTCATCGTGCTCGCCGGGGCCTCCCGCTTCCTGGGCCCGCGTGCCCAACGGGCGCTGCTCGGGGTCTCGGCGTTCGTCCTCGCCGGACTGGGCGTTTACCTGCTCGTCACCGGCGCGCTCTCCTTCGGCTCCGCGCCCGCGGCCGGGTCCGCCGCCCTCAGCGCGGCGCGGGCGGCCCTCAGCGCGGCGCCGGCGGGCCTCAGCGCGCCATCGGCCGCCCTCAGCGCGGCCGCCGTCCTGTGATCAGGAAGAGGGGGTACTCCCTGACGCGGCCCGGCCGCTCCTTCCGTACCACGTAGGGGGTGACCGCCCGCGTCCGGACGAACCCCATCCCGTGGAGCTCCGAGAGCAGGACGCCGCGGTCGAACCCGGCGTGCACGCCGGGGTCGGGCGGATCGTGATAGCTGCCGTCCTCGGTGTCCAGGTCCGATACGGCCAGCCATCCACCGGGCTCGAGGTGGGAAGCGAGAAAACGGAGCACGTCGGCCGGGTCGGCGACATGGTGCAGCGTCATCAAGGAGACAATGACGTCATAGCGGCCCGGCAGGGCCGGGGCCTCCGGGTCGAAGCGGATGACGTGCCCGTTGCTGTACCCTCCGTCCCTGAGCTTGCGCTCCACCTGCTGGAGCATGCCTTCCGAAGGGTCGGCGAAGCTTACCGAGGCGACGTGGTCGATGAGCTGAAAGCCCAGGAGCCCGGTGCCCGCTCCGAAGTCGAGCACGCGGGTCTGCGGCGTGAGCGGCACCTCCTCCCGGATCCGGCGGGCCACCGCCGCGGCCCGCTCCGTACGGTCGGGGTGATCGTCCCAGGTCTTCGCCCTCTCGTGGAATTCGTCCTTCAAGCTCCCCATCCGGATCCTCCAGCTGCGGCTCCGCGCGACCTCCCCACAGTAGCCGTCTGGCGGGCGCGCTGCTACCGGGCGCCCTGCCCGGTCAGCGCGGCCAGCTCGTTCCAGTCGAGCTGGTCGAGGATCGTGTCCAGCCGCGCCCGTTGCTCGGGAGAGACGCCGTACGACGCCACGATGGGGAACCGGGTCGCCGTCGCGGGTCGGTCATCCTCGAAGAGGTCCGGGTTGACGCGGACCACGCCCCGGGGCTCTGTCCGGCCCGGCGCCACGAGCTCGGGATTCGGGTCGCGTCGCGGTCCTGCGGATGCCGGGGCCCGCCTCGTCAGCGGCTCTGTCTGATCCTCTCCGTCAGGACCGGAAGCAGCTCCATCAGGTCGGCCACGGCGCCGACGCTCGCCGACTGGAAGATGGGCGCTTTCGGGTTCTTGTTGACGGCCAGCAGGAACGGGGTGCCCTTGATCCCGCCGAGGTGCTGGAACGAGCCGCTGATGCCGAGGGCGAGGTAGACCTTGGGCTGAACGGTCTTCCCCGAGGTGCCGACCTGCCGGGAGCGGTCGAGCCACTTGGCGTCGACGATCGGGCGGGAGCAGCAGACGGCCGCCCCCATGGCGTCGCTCAGCTCCTCGACCAGCTCGAGGTTCTCCTCGTCGCCGATCCCGCGTCCCACGGCCACGAGCACGTCCTCGCGGGTGATGTCCACGTCTCCCGTCTCGGCCTCGATCAGCTCGACGAACCTCCGCCGGGCCGTGATGCCCTCGACGTCAGCCGACCGGTCCACGACCTCTCCGGACGCCGATCCGCCCTGCGCGGCGGGGAAGGCGCCGGGCCGTACGGTGATCACCGCGCCGGCGGCGACATCGCAGTGGACGCGGGCGCTCACCTGGCCGGCGAACTCCTGGCGCACCACCTTCAGGGTCGTTCCCTCCAACCCGTCGGCGGCCACCACATCGGGCACGTACGTGGCGCCGAGCTTGACGGACAGGCCGGGCCCGAGATCGAGGCCGAAGGTGTCATGGGGCAGCAGCACGCTCGCCCCGGCGGGCAGCACCTTGACGAGCAGCGGTCGCAGCAGCTCCGCGTTGGGGTAGGCCAGCGCCTCGGCGTCGAGCTTCCAGACCTCGTCGAAGGAGCTTGCCGCTTCCCTGGCCGCCGCATCGACTCCCGAGCCGGCGACGATGGCGGTCGGGCTGCTTCCCGGGAACAGTCGCTGCGCGGCCGTCGCGAGCTCCAGGGCGGAGTCGTCGAGCCCGCCCTCACCATGAGCTGTGTACACGAAGACTCTGGCTTCCATTACCTGATCCCTCCCTGGGCTCTGAGCAGATCGACGATCCGGTCGGCGATCTCTTCGGTGCTCCCCTCGATCATCTCGGCGCCGGCGCCGAGCTCCGGAACGAAGTACGAGACGCGGCGGACGCTCGCTCCGCCCGCGCCGACGCTCTCCGGGCTCACTCCGAGCGCTCCCGCATCCAGGACCGGCAGCTCGACCGAGGCGACCTTCCGGATGCCGCGCACGCTGACGTACCGCGGCTCGTTGATGCCGGTCTGGATGGAGAGCACG
Source organism: Gemmatimonadota bacterium (assembly GCA_046545735.1). Lineage (GTDB taxonomy): Bacteria > Gemmatimonadota > Gemmatimonadetes > Longimicrobiales > RSA9 > JAWVYT01. The sequence goes on from JBKGZE010000034.1 coordinate 5,455, forward strand.
CACGGCATCTCGATCTCGTTGATCTCCTGGTCTCCTCCCTCGATCTCCCGTCCGACGCGGAGGGACCCGTCGCCATTCGCGTCGATGAGATTGACGAGCGAGGCGTACGGCCGGTCGAGCAGCGCGGCGAGCATCCCGCCCACCTGCGCGGCGCCGTCGTCGGCCTGGGCGCCGGTCAGGATCAGGTCGTACCCGCCCTTCCGGGCCGCGGCCGCCAGGATGGTGGCGGTGCCGAGCCCGTCCGATCCCTCGAACACCGGGTCGGTCAGCAGGAGTCCGCCGGACGCGCCCATGGCCATCTCGCGACGGACGACCTCCTCCCCTTCGGCGTCGTCCACCGAGACGATGGTGACGCTCCCGCCCGTTCGTTCCGCGATCCGGACCGCTTCCTCGACCGCGTAGTTGTCCCACTCGTTGACAGAATAGACCAGGTCGTCACGCTCGATGTCTCGGCCGTCCGGGCCGATGGCGATCTCGTTCTCCGCCGGGTCGGGGACCCGTTTCACGCACACCAGAATCTCCATGCCCTTCCTCCTGGATCGTTTCTGTATCCGGTTCTTCAGGACGCGGGCGCCGGGCGCTCCTCCTGCGGCCGCCGTGCTCCCACGGGCGGAGAGCCGGGCAGGGACCCGGGATCGGCCTGCACCTGCCGGTCGATCAGCTCGACCAGGTCGATGGCCTCCAGCTCTCCCTCGAGCCCCGCCACCTTGATGGCATCCTCGATGTTGGCCAGGCAGTAGGGGCAGGCGGTGACGATCACGTCGGCCCCGGCCGCGCGGGCCTGCTCGACCCGCACCACTCCCATCCGCTGCTCCTCCGGCGGGTCGTAGAAGAGCATGAGACCGCCCCCGCCGCAGCAGAAGGACCGGTCCCGGGAGTGGCCCTCCATCTCCACGCGCCTCAGATCGGGGATGCCGTCGATGGCCTGCCTCGGCGCCTCGTAGATGCCGTTGTGGCGGCCGAGGTAGCAGGGATCGTGGTAGGCGTACGTCTTCGACGGGTCCGCCACGGGCCTCAACGCCAGCCGCCCGGTCGACACCGCGTCCGCGATCAGCTGGCTGACGTGCTGGACCGGCGGGATATCGCCGTAGTCGTGACGCAACGTATTCAGCGTGTGGGGATCGTTCACCACGATCCGACGCGCCTGCGACGCCCTGATCGATTCGGTGTTCTCTTCCTTCAGGATCTGGAAGAGCATCTCCTCGCCGAAACGACGGACGTCGTTCCCGCTGTCCTTCTCGTCCGCGCCGATCGCGACCACGTCGCCGTCCACCCGGGCGAGGACGCGGGCGGTGGCCTGCGCGATCTTCTGCATGCGGTCGTCGTAGGAGGTGAAGCTGTCGACGAAGTACAGCGTCCCGGCCGTCTCCCCGTTCTCGACGAGCTTGGGGGCCGCGCCGTCGATCCCGTTCACCCACTCCGCGCGCTTCTTCTCGAGCTTGCCCCAGGGGTTGCCCCGCCTCTCGAGGGACGCCATCGGTTTCTGGAGCAACTGCGGCACGTTGCCATCGTCCACCATCCCCCGGCGCAGATCCACGATCTTGTCGATGTACTCGATCCCCACCGGGCACTCCTGCTCGCACGCGCCGCAGGTGGTGCACGACCAGATCTCGTCCTCGCCGTAGATGCCGCCGACCAGTGGCGGCGAGTCCGCCGCGAACCTGGCGAAGACCGGGTAGTGCTCGAAGGCGTAGTCCCGCGCCTTGATGCTGATGAAGCGGGGCGACAGAGGACGACCGACCCGGGTGGCGGGACAGTGATCGGAACAGCGGCCGCAGTCGACACAGCTGTAGAAATCCAGCATGTGCTTCCACGTGAAGTCCTCGAAGGTCTTCACGCCGAACGAGTCGAGGTCGTCGAGGGCCGCGTCCGGGACCCCGTGCCGCACCGGCTTCACGGTGCCGGTCTCCAGCCGCATGAAGAAGACGTTGAAGAGCGATGTGACGACGTGGAAGTGCTTGCCGAACGGCAGCAGACAGAGGAAGAAGAAGAAGGTCAGGTCGTGGACGGTGTACGCCGCCAGGTTCGCCGAGCCCAGCGCCTCCGTATGGGCCCCGGCCAGGAGCCGTTCGAACCCCCAGGTCAGCGTCAGCACCGCGGGCTCCGCACCGGCGGCGGCGAGCCGGGTCGCCTCGAAAAGGCTCTCGGAGACCATCAGGAGCGCGATCAGCCCCAGTACGAGCAGCGCCTCCGGGGTGTGATCCTTGCCCAGCGCCTCGGGCACGGCGTAGCGGGCTGGCCGGAAGAAGGCGCGGCGGATCGCGAGGACCACGACCGCGACGAACACGGCCGTCGAGGCGTAGCCCTGGATGAGGTGGTAGCCCGCGCCGAACGCGCCGTCGAACCCCGGCATCCTGAACCCGTCGACGATGCCGAGGAGCACCAGCTCGATGGACCGGACCGCCAGGACCAGGAATCCCAGGAACACAATGATGTGCAGCACGCCCGCGAGCATGTAGCGCGGGTGCCGCCACTGGGCGAGCCAGTACTTCAGGACGAGCAGGAGCCGCTCGGGGATGCGGCTCAGGCGGGGATCGGGCTGAGCCCTGCGCAGCGGCGCCATGCGTCGCCAGATCGCCCACGCGAAGACGCCGATGCCCACGAGGGCGATCAGGAAGAACAGCACGTTCGCCGGGATGCCGGCGATCGTGGCGGCCGCCGGGGAGAAAGGCTCCGTTGCCATGGCCGCCACCCTACCGACCCGCGAAGGCGACCTCGGGGACCTCGACCTCGACGCGGCCGGCCGACAGGATCACGTCCATCTTCCCCAGGGTCACCGGGAGCATGCTCCTCGTGTAGAACTCGGCGCTCCCGATCTGGGCCTCGTAGAACTCCTCGTCCTTCGGCTTCGCTCCCGCCGCCAGGGCTTCCGCCGCGGTGCGCGCGCGCCACAGCAGCATCCACCCGACCATGAGATCCCCGCAGACCTCGAGGAACGGGTGGGCGTGGGCCGCGGCCAGGTGGAGCTTGCCGTACATGGCCGTCATGCCCAGGTGACGGCCCACCTCTTCGAGACGGATCAGCGCCCCCTCGAGGGCGTCGGCCATCCCCGCGATGCGCTCCATGTCGCCGGCGGAGTCGATGGTGTCCCGGATCTCCTGGGCGAGATCGAGGATGGGACGACCGCCGTCCTGGCCGAGCTTCCGGAAGAGCAGGTCCATGGCCTGGATGCCGTTGGTCCCCTCGTAGATCGGCGTGATCCGGCAGTCGCGCAGCAGCTGCTCCACGGGGTACTCCTTGATGTAGCCGTACCCGCCGAACACCTGGACCCCGAGGTCGCAGACCTGCACGCTGCGCTCCGTGGTGTAGGCCTTGGCGATCGGGATCAGGAAGTCGATGATGCCCTGCCAGCGCGCCCGCTCGTCCGGGTCATCGGTGGTGGCCATCCGATCGAAACCGTGCGCGATGTAGAGGGAGAGGCTCCGGAGGCTGTCCACGTACACCTTCATGATGGCCAGCATCCTCTGCACGTCCGGATGCCGGATGATCGGCACGCTCGGCGCTTCCTTGTCCCGTATCTGGAGGAGGTCCCGCCCCTGGACGCGCTTCTGGGCGTAATCGAGGGCGTACATGTAGGAGGCGCTGGCGCAGCCGAGGGCCTGGTCGCCCACCATGAGCCGCGCGTCGTTCATCATCTGGAACATGGCCCGCATGCCCTTGTTCGCCTCGCCCAGCAGCAGGCCCCGGCACTGCCCCTTGCTCCCCAGGGCCATGGAGGCGGTGGGGTTCCCGTGGATCCCCATCTTCTCCTCGATCCCGGTGCACACCACGTCGTTCGGAGCGCCGAGGCTGCCGTCTTCTTCGACCCAGATCTTCGGGACGATGAAGAGGGAGATCCCCGCGGTGCCGGCCGGAGCGCCCTCGATGCGCGCGAGCACGGGGTGGATGATGTTCTCGGCCAGGTCGTGCTCGCCGGCAGAGGCGAAGATCTTGGTGCCGACCATGGAGTAGGTCCCGTCCCCGTTCGGGGTCGCCGTGGTCTGGAGCGCGCCCACGTCCGAGCCCGCCTCCGGCTCGGTCAGCAGCATCGTGCCGCACCATTCTCCGGAGTACAGCTTGCGTACGAAGAGCCGCTTCTGCTGCTCGGTCCCGAACGTCTCGATGAGCTTGCCGGCGCCATGGCTGAGCCCGCCGAACATCATGAAGGTCATGTTCGCCGCCTGCAGGAAATGGTTGGCGGCCGACGCCACGGAGCGGGGCATCTCCTGGCCGCCCCACTCGAGGTCCTCGGTCAACGCCAGCCACTCCCCTTCCTTGAGGGCGTCCCATGCCCTGTGGAACGAGTCGGGGACCGTCACGGCGCCGTTGTCGAAGCGGGCGCCGATCCGGTCGCCATCGACCTGCGTGGGGAGGATCTCCTTGGTCGCGAGCGTCCGCGCCTCGGAGATGATCAGGTCGATCGCCGTGCGGTTGAACTCGGCGAAACGCTCGTGCCCGGCCAGCGTCTCGATCTCGAGCTGCTCGTGAAGGACGAAATCCACGTCTCTGCGGTCAGCAAGAATCTGGGCCATGTTGCCTCGAGTGGGGTGGTTCGTGCGCCCGTCAGATCTGTTCGAAAACGGTGGCGATACCCTGGCCGATGCCGATGCACATCGTGGCCACGCCCGTCTCGTAGCCATTCGACTTCATCTGGTGCAGCAGCGTGGTGATGATCCGGGCTCCGGAGCATCCCAGGGGGTGGCCGAGGGCGATGGCGCCACCATTGAGGTTCACCTTCTTCTCCGCGTCCTTGCGGAGCTGGAGGTCTTTCAGGACGGGAAGCGACTGCGCCGCGAAGGCCTCGTTCAGCTCCCACAGGTCGATGTCCCGGATCTTCAGCCTGGCGCGGTCCAGCGCCTTCCGCACCGCCGGCACGGGCCCGTAGCCCATGATCGACGGATCGACTCCGGCCGTGGCCATGGCCCTGACCCGGGCCATGGGCTCCAGGCCCAGGTCCCTGGCCCGCTCCCAGGACATCACCAGGAGCGCGGACGCCCCGTCGGAGATGGCCGAGGAGTTGCCCGCGGTCACGGTCCCGCTCCTGGGGTCGAACGCCGGCTTGAGCGCCGACAGGCTCTCCATGTTCGTGTCCTCGCGGATCACCTCGTCGTAGTCGAACATCCTGGCGACCCCGTCCCCGTCGTGCCCCTCGAGCGGGATGATCTCGTCCGCGAAGCGGCCCTCGGTCCTCGCCGCGTGCGCCCTCCGGTGGGACCGCAGGGCGAACTCATCCTGCTCCCGTCGGCTGATCCCGTGCATACGTCCCAGCAGCTCGGCGGTGAGTCCCATCATTCCGGCCGCCTTGGCGGTGTGCTTGCTCGCGGCGGGGTTCGGATCCACGCCGTGCGTCATGGGCACGTGGCCCATGTGCTCGACCCCGCCCACGACGAAGACCTCGCCGTTTCCCGTCATGATGGACATGGCGGCGGAATGGAGGGCGCTCATGGACGAGCCGCACAGCCGGTTGATGGTCTGGGCGCCGGTGGTGTGCGGGATCCTGGTCATCAGGGCCGCGAACCGGCCAACGTTGAAGCCCGGCTCCAGCGTCTGCGTTTCGGGCTGGAGCTGGACGGGCGCCCGCT
>JBKGZE010000035.1:0-10824 GCA_046545735.1 Gemmatimonadota bacterium
CCCCCTGCCGGGCCCGGGCGGGCCCGGCAGGGGTGCGGAGGCGGGCGGCCTACTCGGTGGAGGCTCCCGCCTCCTCCCGTGCCGAGCGGACCAGGGCGGCGAAGGGGTCGACCTCCTCTTCGGCCTCCAGGTCGACGTCCAGCGGCTCCTCGATGAGGAACTCGATGTCGTGGTACCGATAGATACCGGTCCCGGCCGGGATCAGGTGTCCGATGATGATGTTCTCCTTCAGGCCGATGAGGTCGTCGCGGGCGCCGCGGACCGCCGCGTCGGTCAGCACGCGCGTGGTCTCCTGGAAGGAGGCGGCGCTGATGAAGGACTCGGTGGTGAGGCTCGCCTTGGTGATGCCGAGCAGGAGCGGCTCGCTGCGGGCGGGGGTGGCGCCCCTGGCGATCATCTGCCGGTTCATCTCGCGGAACTCGCCGCGATCGACGTGCTCACCTTCGAGGAAGGTGGTCTCGCCCGGGTCGGTGATGCGGACCTTCTGGAGCATCTGCCGGACGATGACGCCGATGTGCTTGTCGTTGATCTTGACGCCCTGTAGGCGGTAGACCTCCTGGACCTCGTTGAGGAGGTACTCCTGCACCGCCCGCGGCCCCTTGATCTTGAGGATGTCGTGGGGGTTGACGGGCCCCTCGCTGAGGCGGTCCCCCGCCCGGACCCGGTCGCCCTCGTGGACCCGGAGGTGCTTGCCGACGGGCACGTCGTAGACCCGCTCGTCGCCGGCCTCCGGGGTGACGAAGACCTCGCGCTTCCCGCGCTTGATGCCGCCGAAGCGGATCGAGCCGTCGACTTCGGTGATGACGGCGGGGTCCTTGGGCTTTCTGGCCTCGAACAGCTCGGCGACGCGGGGCAGACCGCCGGTGATGTCGCGGGTCTTGTAGACCTCGCGGCTGATCTTGGCGAGGGTGGTGCCTGGTTCGACCTTTCCGCCATCCTGGACGGTGAGCTGGGCGCCCACGGGCACGATGAACTCGCGGAGCTTCTCGCCGTTGGCGTCGGTGATGGAGATGGTCGGGTGGAGCTTCTTCTCCCGGTCCTCGATGATCACCAGCTGTCTGCGGCCGGTGGACTCGTCGAGCTCTTCGCGGACCGTCACCTCGTCCACGATGTCCAGGAACTTCACGGTCCCCGGCTGGTCGGCCACGATGGGCTCGGAGTAGGGGTCCCAGCTGAAGAGCAGGTCGCCCGCCTCCACCTCGTCGCCCTCGCCCACGGCCAGCGTGGCGCCGTACGGGACGGTGAGGCGACTGCGCACGGCGCCCTCCTTGGTCTTCATGACGATGGCGCCCTCGCGGCTGGTCACGACCCGCTGCCCCTCGGGCGTCTCCACGTAGGCGATCCGCTCGAAGGCGATGGCCCCGTCCACCTTCGACTTGCGCTGGGTCTGCGCCGCGATCCGCGACGCGGTTCCGCCGATGTGGAAGGTCCGCAGCGTCAGCTGGGTGCCCGGCTCGCCGATGCTCTGGGCGGCCAGGATCCCGACCGCCTCGCCCAGGTCCACCGTCTCCATGGTGGCCAGGTTGCGGCCGTAGCACATCCTGCAGATGCCGCGGCGCGACTCGCAGGTGAGCACGCTGCGGATCCGGACCGACTGGATCCCGGCGTCCTCGATGGCGTCGGCGGCCGCCTCGTCGACGAGCTCGCCGGCGCTGACGATCTTCTCGCCATCGATCGGGTCGATGACGTCCTCGAGGGCCACGTTGCCGCTGATCCGGTCCTTGAGCGGCTCGATGATGTCCTCGCCTTCCTTCAGCGCGGCCATCTCGATGCCGAGCACGGTCCCGCAGTCGTCCTCGGTGACGGTGACGTCCTGGGCCACGTCCACGAGGCGGCGGGTCAGGTAGCCGGCGTCCGCGGTCTTGAGGGCCGTGTCGGCCAGGCCCTTCCGGGCCCCGTGGGTGGAGATGAAGTACTCCAGCACGGTGAGGCCCTCGCGGAAGTTCGACTTGATGGGGCTCTCGATGATCTCGCCGATCCCACCGGTCAGCTTCTTCTGGGGCTTGGCCATGAGGCCGCGCATCCCGGCCAGCTGCCGCATCTGGTCCCGGTTCCCCCGGGCGCCCGAGTTCATCATCATGAACACCGGGTTGAAGCCATCGCTGGCGCGCTCGAGGCGCCGCACCATGGCGTCGGCGACGTCGTTGTTCGCGTGGGTCCAGGTGTCGATCACCTTGTTGTAGCGCTCCCCGTTCGAGATCACGCCGTTCTGGTAGGCGCGCTGGAAGCGGGTCACCTCCTCGTCGGCGTCGGCCAGGATCTCGATCTTCTCCGTCGGGATCTGGAGGTCCACGAGCCCGACGGAGATCCCGCCGAGGGTGGAGTAGCGGAACCCGAAGTCCTTGAGCCCGTCGAGGAACTCGACGGTGGGGCCGAGCCCGACGTGTGAGTACGCCTGGGCGATGACCTCACCCAGCTCGCGCTTGCCCATGGTCCGGTTCCAGAAGCCCAGCTCCTCGGGCACCACGGAGTTGAAGATCACCCGGCCCACGGTGGTCCGGACCCACTTCCCCTTGCGGGGCGCGTCCTCCGCCTCGTCGGTGGAGCGCCGGTCGACCCAGAACCAGCACGGGCTCTGGAACCTCACGGTCTCGAGCGCCAGCGCGGCCTCGGCCTCGCTGAAGCGACCGAAGCGCGGCGCGTCCTCGTAGAGCGCGTCGAGCTCCGCCTCCAGCTGCTCGCGCCGGTCGCGGCTGAGCTTGGGCTGCTCCAGCGCCGCCTCGGCATCGGCGATGGCGAGCGGCGGCTTGGTGAGGAAATAGCTCCCGATCACCATGTCCTGGGTCGGGCTGGCCACGGGCCGGCCGTTGGACGGGAGCAGGATGTTGTTGCTCGCCAGCATGAGCACCCGGGCCTCGAGCTGCGCCTCGAAGCTCAGCGGCAGGTGCACGGCCATCTGGTCGCCATCGAAGTCGGCGTTGAAGGCGGCGCACACGAGCGGGTGGATCCGGATCGCCTTCCCCTCCACCAGCACCGGCTCGAACGCCTGGATGCCCAGGCGGTGGAGCGTGGGTGCCCGGTTCAGGAGCACCGGGTGGTCCTTGATGATATCCTCGAGGACCTCGTAGACCTTCGGGTCGTCGCGCTCGACGATCTTCTTGGCCCGCTTCACCGTTTCCGCCTCGCCGTGCTTCTCCAGCTCGCGGATGATGAACGGCTTGAAGAGCTCCACGGCCATGGCCTTGGGCAGCCCGCACTGGTGCAGCTTCAGCTCGGGGCCCACCACGATGACCGACCGGCCGCTGTAGTCCACCCGCTTCCCCAGCAGGTTCTGACGGAAGCGGCCCTGCTTCCCCTTCAGCATGTCGGAGAGCGACTTCAACGGCCGCTTGCCCCGGCCGCGGATCGCCTTGCTCCGGCGCCCGTTGTCGAAGAGCGCGTCCACCGCCTCCTGGAGCATGCGCTTCTCGTTCCGGAGGATCACCTCCGGCGCGCGCATGTCCATGAGCTTCTTCAGCCGGTTGTTCCGGTTGATGACCCGGCGGTAGAGATCGTTCAGGTCGCTGGTGGCGAACCGGCCGCCGTCCAGCGGGACCAGGGGCCGCAGGTCCGGCGGGATCACCGGCACCACGTCCATGATCATCCACTCGGGCCGGTTCCGCTGCTCGGGCGTGGCGCCCGAGGTGCGCAGCGCGTCCACCACCTTGAGCCGCTTCAGCTTCTTCTTCTTCCGGTGCTGGCTGGTCTCCGTGGCCACCTCGCTGCGTAGCCAGTCGGACAGGCGGTCGAGGCCCCGCCCGTCCCGGTTCATGTCATCCACGTCCCGGCTCGGGTCGTCCAGCTTCTGGAGCAGCGTGCGGATGGCGGGCGCGCCGATCTCGGCCTTGAACTGGCCGTCCTGCTCCTCGCGGGCCTTGACCCGCAGGTCGTAGTACTCGTCCTCGTCGAGGAGCTGGAGGTACTCGACCTCCTGGCTCCCCGGGTGCGTCACCACGTAGCTCGCGTAGTAGACCACCTTCTCCAGGTCGCGCAGCGTCATGCCCAGCAGGTAGCCCAGCTGGCTCGGCAGCGTCTTGAAGAACCAGATGTGGACCACCGGCACGGCCAGCTCGATGTGGCCCATCCGCTCGCGCCGCACCTTCGACAGCGTCACCTCGACGCCGCACTTGTCGCACACGTGGCCCCGGAACCGGATCCGCTTGTACTTCCCGCAGTGGCACTCCCAGTCCTTGACCGGACCGAAGATGCGCTCGCAGAACAGGCCGTCGCGCTCGGGCTTGAAGCTCCGGTAGTTGATCGTCTCCGGCTTCGTCACCTCGCCGTACGACCAGCTCCGGATCTCCTCGGGCGAGGCGATCTTGATCTGGATGTAGTCGAAGTCGCTCGACCGGGCATCCCTGGAACGCGGAAAATCGATCATCTCGTCAGTATCCCCCTCTTATTCTTCGCGACCCAGCGTCACCGACAGCCCGAGCGCCTGGAGCTCCTTCACCAGCACGTTGAAGGACTCCGGGATCCCCGGCTCCGGCAGATTCTCGCCCTTGACGATGGCCTCGTAGACTCGCGAGCGGCCCGAGACGTCGTCCGACTTCACCGTCAGAATCTCCTGCAGCGTGTGCGCCGCGCCGTAGGCCTCCAGCGCCCACACCTCCATCTCACCGAACCGCTGACCGCCGAACTGCGCCTTCCCGGCCAGCGGCTGCTGCGTGACCAGCGAGTACGGCCCGATGCTCCGGGCGTGGATCTTGTCGTCCACCAGATGGCTGAGCTTCAGCATGTAGATCTCGCCCACCGTGACCGGGTGCTCGAAACGCTGTCCGCTCCGGCCGTCCCGCAGCCAGACCTTGCCCGACGCGAGCAGCCCGGCGGCCTCCACGAACTCCCGGACGGCCCGGTCCAGCCCGTCCAGGCTGGTGCGCTTGCGACTCAGCGCGGCCATGGCCGGGTACAGCTCCTCCACCTTGCCGTCCCTGCGACCCGCGAGCTCCTTGCCGGCCGCCACCACGTAGTCCTTGAACGCCTGCAGCTTCGACAGGACGGGCTCGGGCACGTGCTCGACGAAGCTGTTCAGGCTCCGACCCAGACCCACCCGGTTCAGGTCCATCCCGTTGCCATCGCCCGCCGCGCTCTCCTCCCGCGGCGCGGCCTGGATGGCCTCGATGAGCTCGGTGACCTCGGCCTGCCCGAGCGCGGGCGGCTCGGCCGTCCGGATCCCGAGGGTCTCGTGGGCCCAGAGCACCCCGCTGAGCTTCAGCAGCGCGCCGACCTCGTCCTCCGTGGCGCCCTGGAAGACCGGCGTCTTCGCCTCGAAGCCCAGGAGCGAGCAGACCCACCCGAGGTGCGTCTCGAGGATCTGCCCCACGTTCATCCGGCTGGGCACGCCCAGCGGGTTGAGCACGATCTCCACCGGCGTCCCGTCCGGCAGGAACGGCATGTCCTCCTCCGGGACGATCCGGGCGATGATGCCCTTGTTCCCGTGCCGCCCGGCCATCTTGTCACCGACGCTGATCTTCCGCTTCTCCGCCAGGTAGACCTTGACCAGCTGGACCACGCCCGGCGACAGCTCGTCAGGCTGGAACACCTTGTCGATCTGCTCCTCGGTCTTGTCCCGCACCTTCTCGATGCGGCTCTTCGCCACGTCGATCAGCCGGCGGATCCGCTCGTTCGCCGCCTTGTTCTGCACCTTCAGCGTCGTCAGGTCGACCTCGTTGAAGGACAGCTCGTCCAGCACCTTCACCAGCAGCTTCGTGCCCTCATCCAGCAGCGGCTCCACGGTGCCCTTCTTCAGCATCAGGGCCACCGTGTTCCCCTTCAGCAGCTCCCGGAGCTCCTCGTCCCGGGCCTCCGTGATCCGCCCGATCTCCTCGCGCTCGAACCTGCGCAGCTGACCGATCCGCTCGCCTCGCTCCTTCTCCAGGAGCGGGTCGTCGATCCGGCGGCTGAAGATCTTCACGTCGATCACGTCGCCCGTCATCCCCGGCGGGACCTTGAGCGAGCTGTCCTTCACGTCCTTCGCCTTCTCACCGAAGATGGCCGTGAGCAGCTTCTCCTCCGGCGACAGCTCGGTCTCGCCCTTCGGCGTGATCTTCCCGACCAGGATGTCGCCGGACTTGACCCGGGCCCCGATCCGGACGATGCCGCGCTCGTCCAGGCTCACCAGACTCTCCTCGGAGACGTTCGGGATCTCGCGCGTGATCTCCTCCATCCCGCGCTTCGTGTCCCGGACCTGCAGCTCGAGCTCCTGGATGTGGATGCTCGTGTAGGTGTCGTCCTTCACCAGCTTCTCGCTGATGACGACGGCGTCCTCGAAGTTGTGCCCGTACCAGGGCATGAACGCCACCCGCACGTTCTGCCCCAGGGCCAGCTCGCCGTGGTCCGTGCTGGGGCCGTCGGCGATGATGTCGCCCTGCTCCACCCGCTGTCCCTTGTGCACCAGCGGCCGCTGGTTGATGGACGTGTCCTGGTTCGTCCGCCAGAACTTGCGCAGCCGGTACCGGTCGAACTGCGCCAGCTTCGCCAGCGGCTCGTCCGTGGCCCCGGGCTTCACCGCGCCCGTATCGATGATGATCGTGTCCGCCGTCACCTCCACCACCACGCCGGCCCGCCGGGCCAGGATCACGGCCCCAGAGTCCCGGGCCACGGTCTCTTCGAGCCCGGTCCCCACCAGCGGCGTCTTCGGGAAGAGGAGCGGCACGGCCTGCCGCTGCATGTTCGAGCCCATGAGGGCCCGGTTCGCGTCGTCGTGCTCGAGGAACGGGATCAGCGCCGCCGCCACGGAGACCAGCTGGTCCGGCGCCACGTCCATGTGGTCGATCTCGTCCCACCGCAGCAGCGGGTAGTCGTCGCGCCAGCGACAGAGGACGAACTCGTTGGCGAACGTGCCGTCCTCCCGGAGCGGCGCGTTGGCCTGCGCGATCTTGGACTCCTCCTCCGCCAGCGCGTCCAGCCACACGATCTCGTCGGTGACCTGGCCGTCCGTGACCTTGCGGTACGGGGTCTCCACGAAGCCGAGCTCGTTGATCCGGCTGAACGTGGTCATGCTGGTGATGAGCCCGATGTTCGGACCTTCCGGCGTCTCGATCGGGCACATCCGGCCGTAGTGCGAGTAGTGCACGTCCCGCACCTCGAAGCCGGCCCGCTCCCGGGTCAGCCCGCCCGGACCCAGCGCCGAGAGACGCCGCTTGTGCGTCATCTCCGCCAGCGGGTTCGTCTGGTCCATGAACTGGCTGAGCTGGCTCGAGCCGAAGAACGCCTGGATCACCGCGCTCACGGTCCGGGCGTTCACCAGGTCGTCGATGTTGATCTTGTCGATGTCCGTGGTGATGCTCATCCGCTCCTTCACCAACCGCGCCATGCGGCTGAGGCCCACGGAGAACTGGTTCGCGATCAGCTCCCCCACCGTCCGCACCCGACGGTTGCCCAGGTGATCGATGTCGTCGATGTAGCCTCGCCCCTCCGTCAGCTCGATGAGGTAGCGGATGATCGCGATGAAGTCCTCCTGCGCCAGGACCGTGTGGTTCGCCGGCATGTCCAGCTTGAGGCGCTGGTTGATCTTGTACCGGCCCACCCGCCCCAGGTCGTAGCGCTTCGGGTTGAAGAAGATCCGCTCGATCGCCTCCCGCGCCGTGTCCATGTCCGGCGGGTCGCCGGGCCGCAGCAGGCTGTAGATGGCCGTGAGCGCGCCCTCCTCGTCGTCCGTCGGGTCCTTGCGCAGCGTGTTCTTGAGCAGCGGGTTCTCCCCCCGGGTCGGGCCACCGCCCGCCGTGAAGATCACGACCGTGCTCACGCCGGCGCGCTGGAGCCGCGCCAGCGTTTCCTCGGTGAGCTCCTCCGCCACCTCCGCCAGCACCTCGCCCGAGTCCGGGTCCACCACTTCCTCGGCCAGGAGCGCGCCCACCACCTCGCGCTGCCGCCCCGGATCCTCGTACACGGCCACCTCGATCTCCCGCGTCTCCAGGAACAGACGCAGGATCTCCTCGTCCGTACCGTACCCGAAGGCGCGCAGCAGCGCCGTGGCCGGGAACTTCTTCTTCTTGTCGATATGGACGTGGATCACGTCGTGGATGTCGACGGTGAACTCGACCCACGAACCCCGGAACGGGATGATCCGCGAGCTGAACAGCCGTGACCCGTTCGGGTGGATGGTCTCCTCGAACACCACGCCCGGCGAGCGGTGCAGCTGGCTGACGATCACCCGCTCCGCCCCGTTGATGATGAACGTGCCGAGCTCCGTGAGGAGCGGCAGGTCACCGAGATAGACCTCCTTCTCGATGATGTCCTCCGGACGACGCTCCTCCTCGCCCTCCGCGTCCTCCCACACGACCAGCCGCAGCGTCGCCTTCAACGGCGCCGCGTACGTCATGTCGCGCTCGATGCACTCCTCGACCGTGTACTTCGGCTCGCCCAGGCTGTAGTTGACGAATTCCAACGACAGCTTCTCGTTCACGTCCGTGATCGGGAAGATCTCGTTGAAAACCCGCTCCAGCCCCACGTCGCGACGGTCCTCCGCCGTCGCGTCCGGCTGCAGCAGCGATTCGAACGCCTTCACCTGGACGTCCAGCAGGTTCGGCATCGGCATGGGTCGGGCCAGCTTGCCGAAGCTGACGGCCGGAAGCTTCCCGTTCATCCTGGTAGCCAAGATGGATCCTCCTCAAGCACACGCGGCCCGACGCATACGCGCAGAAAACCCCGGCCACCCCGACGGGGTGCGGGGGCCATTCGACGGACCAGAATTGTAGGTTTGTTCGAACCCCAGAACATGCGCGCCTCGGTTCAAGCTGACGTAGCGATACCGTGCCCTCCCGCGTGCGGGTCGAGCGGCCTTTCCAGCGGCCGCCCGACCCACCGGCGGGACAGCGCAGCGCCTGCTACTTCAGCTCGACCGTGGCGCCCTGCTCCTCCAGCTTGGCCTTGACCTGCTCGGCCTCCTCCTTCGACACGGCTTCCTTCACCGTGTTCGGCGCGCCGTCCACGAGATCCTTGGCTTCCTTCAGCCCCAGGCTCGTGACCTCACGGATCACCTTGATGACCTGGATCTTCTTGCCACCGACCTCCGTCAGGACGACGTCGAACTCGTCCTTCTCCTCCTCGGCCGGTGCCGCCGCAGCGCCAGCGCCGGGGGCCGCCATCGGAGCCGCGACCGCAGCCTCGACCCCGAACTTCTCCTTGAACGCGTCGACGAAGTCCGCCAGCTCCATGACGGTCATGTTGCCGATCGCGTCGAGCAGTTCTTCCTGGTTTGCCATTTCCTTCTTCCCTCTGCCTTTAGGTTAAGCGCCTTCCCGCTCGGCGCGAAGCGCCTCGAGCAGACCCACAAACTCTCTCGCCTTCCCCTCCATGAGGAACACGAGCTGTGCAAGCGGGGCCTGCAGGGCGCCCGCCAGTTCCGCCAGGAGCACCTCCCGGGGCGGCAGCGTGGCCAGGCGGTTGACCTCTTCCGCGCTCACCTGCTGCCGTTCGACCACGCCGACCTTCACGGCCGGACGGTCGTCGTTCTCCCTGGCGAAGTCGCTCAGGACCTTCGCCGCCGTCACCGCGTCCTCGCGGCCGATCACCAACCCGGTGGGACCCGTGAAGAACGTGCCGAGGCTCGGCACCTCCTCCAGCGACTCCATCGCCCTCAGGGCCAGCGTGTTCTTGACCACCAGGTACTCCACACCCGCCTCGCGCATCCGCGCGCGCAGGTCCGTCATCTTCTTGACGTTGAGCCCGGTGAAGTCCGTCAGATAGAAGGCCTTCGCCTCGCCCAGCTTGCCCGCCAGCTCGTCGACGACCGCCTGCTTTCTCTCGACTGCGCTGCTCATGCCGCCACCCGCCGGTAGAGGTTCGGGTCGATGCCCACGCCCGGGCCCATGGTGCTGGAGACCGTCACACTCCGTACGTACGCCCCCTTCGCCGCCGTCGGCCGCTGGCGCAGGACCACGTCCATGAACGCCGCCATGTTCTCGGCCAGCTTGTCCACGTCGAAGGATACCTTGCCGATCGGGGCGTGCACGTTCCCGGTCTTGTCGACCCGGAACTCGATCTTCCCCGCCTTGATCTCCTTGACCGCCGTGCCCACATCCATGGTGACCGTCCCGGCCTTGGGCGTCGGCATGAGGCCCCGCGGACCGAGGATCCGACCCAGCTGACCCACCTGCCCCATGACGTTCGGCGCGGCCACGACCACGTCGAACTCCAGCCAGTTCTCCTTGATCTTCTCCACGTACTCCATGCCCACGTAGTCGGCTCCCGCCGCTTCCGCCTCCTGCGCCTGCGCACCCTCGGCCAGCACGAGCACCCGCACCTTCTTCCCCGTGCCGTGCGGCAGGACCACCGTGCCACGCACGATCTGGTCGGCGTGCCGCGGGTCCACGCCCAGACGGACCGAGACCTCCACGGTCTCGTCGAAGCTGGCGAACGACGACTCCTTCACGAGCTCCAGCGCCCGCTCCGGCTCCTCGAACCTCATCCCCTTCGGCAGCAGCGACGCCGCCTGCCGATACTTCTTCCCGTGCTTCGGCATCAGTCCACCACCGTCAGTCCCATGGAACGGGCGGTCCCCGCGATCATCCGCATCGCCGATTCCACGCTCGACGCGTTCAGGTCCGGCATCTTCAGCTCCGCGATCTCACGCAGCTGACGCGCCTTCACCGTACCCACCTTCTCGCGGTGCGGAACGCCCGACCCCTTCTCCACCTTCGCAGCCTGCCGCAGGAGCACCGCCGCCGGCGGCGTCTTCGTGATGAACGAGAAGGAACGATCGGCGTACACGGTGATCTCCACCGGGATGATCGTCCCCGCCTGCTGCTGGGTGCGCGAGTTGAACTGCTTGCAGAACTCCATGATGTTCACGCCGTGCTGGCCCAGGGCGGGCCCCACCGGCGGCGCGGGGTTCGCCTGCCC
>JBKGZE010000036.1:0-10775 GCA_046545735.1 Gemmatimonadota bacterium
CGCGGGGTGCCGCCGAGCGCAGCGAGCGCGGCATCGAACCCCCGCCCCGCGGGGTCCTCGAGGGCTCGGAGAGCCCGAGAGGATCGATGCTCGTCAGGCCCACTCCGGGTACTCCATGGACCGCGGCAGCGCGGACCGCCTCGCTCGCTTCTTCCGCGTGCTGAGGAACCGATCGAGCTCGGCCCAGACGCCGATCCCCCGCTCCGCCGCCATGTCGAGCAGGCGGACGAGGACGTCGACGGTGGCCCGGGCGTCGCCGAGGGCGCGGTGACGCGCGTCGCACGGGATCGCCCAGCGGTGGATCAGGGCGTCGAGGGAGCGGCTGCGCATCTCCGGGAGCAGCTTGCGGGCCAGCCGGGCGGTGCAGAGCACCTTTCCCTTGGGCGGGGCGAAGTCGCCGCGCTTCATCTCCCACTCGACGAAACGCAGGTCGAACGGCGCGTTGTGGGCGACGAACACGGCGCCCGCCAGCGCCTGCTGGACGCGGGGCGCGATCTCGGCGAAGAGGGGCGCGTCGGACACCATGCTGTCGTCGATGTGGGTGATCCGGGTGATGGCCCGGGGGATCGCCCTCAGCGGGTTCACCAGCGTGTCGACGCGGTCGAGGACGCGTCTGTCGCGGTCGACGCGGACCACGGCGATCTCGGTGACGCGGTGGCCCCGGGCCGGAGAGCCACCGGTGGTCTCGCAGTCCACGACGGCGTACTCGAGGGCGTGGAGGCGGGACTCGTCCGTCGTCGGCGGGTAGTACTCGACGGGACCGCTCACCAGATGTCCTCGCGGAAGACGGGCATGGTCATGCACCGGCCGCCCCCGCCCCCGCGCACCAGCTCGCTCCCCTCGAAGGTGAGCACGGCCCGGTCGTCGGGACCGAGCTCGACGTCGCCGGTCAGGAATTCGACCCCGTTGATGATCCGGAACCCGGCCTCCCGCTCCATCTCGCGGTAGGTCCGCTCGTTCCGGGAATAGCCGAGCACCACGCCAGGGCGCACCGCCACGAAGTTGCACCCGCTCGACCACTGGTCCCGCTCCTGGCACGTGCGCCGCTCGCCGCCGCACGAGATCGGCTCGATGGGCAGGTCGATGTTGGCGAGGGCCTCGAAGATGGTGGGCATCTCCCGCATGGCGCCGCTCGATCCCGCGTGGTGGTAGAGGACGGGATAGCGGTCCGGGCCCATGAACGCGGGGGGATACACCACGGCGTGCGAGCGGTCCACCATCGTGAACACCATGTCCAGGTGGATCATTGCGCGCTGCGTCGGCAGCACGACCACGATGATGTGCTCGATCCCATGGTTCTTCGAGAGTTCCGCCGCCACGGCATCGAACGCCGACGGACTCGACCGCTGAGAGACGCCGATCAGCGCCGTGTCCGGTCGGAGGACCTGGACGTCGCCCCCTTCCAGCGTATAGTCGGCCCGCCGCTCCTCGCTGCCGTCGTAGATGATCCCGGCGTTCTGAAGGCGCGGGTGGAACGTGAACAGCGCCTTGACCAGCACCTCCTCCGTCCACCGGACGCTGTACCGCATGGCCCCGACCATCACGCCCTCGTTCACGACCATGCCGGCGTCCCGCGTGAAGAAGAGGTTCGGCAGCGGCGGCAGATCGTAGCTCTCCACGTTCAGCACCCGCGCCAGCGGCCCCTTCTCCACCTCCCGCCCCTGGATGAACAGCCGCACCAGCTCGTCGCCCGGGAGATCCCTCACCATCCGCCCCAACCGCTCCGAGTGCGTCACGTCCATCACCCGGTCAAGCAGGAACGCGCGCGCTTCCGGAAGCTCGATCACGTCCCGCAGCAGATCCGACACCTCGTGCACCTCCGCGAACCGGCTCAGGATCGCGCGGAACCGCTTGTGCTCCCGCTTCGCCTGCCCCAGGTCCAGGAGGTCGTCGTAGAGGAAGTCCTCCTTCGTGGACGGCGTCACCGCCAGCAGCTCCTGCCCCGGCGTGTGACAGATCACCCGCCGCAGCGGCCCGACCTCGCTCGTCACCCGCACACGGTCGTCGGTCATCCCCGCCCCCTCGGTCCAGTCCGGGTCACGACCCGGGATGCGTCAACGCGTACGACAACCCCTCCATCTCCACCGCCATGTCCACCGTCTTCACCTCCACCTCCGGCGGCACCCGCAGCGGTGTGGGCGCGAAGTTCAGGATCCCGCGGATGCCAACGCCCACCAGACGGTCCGCGATACGCTGGGCAGAGCGGGCTGGAACCGCAATGACGGCGATCTCGATCCCGCGCGCCGCCACCACACGCTCAAGCTCTGTGTCCGGCTCCACGACCAGCCCGTCCCAGCGCTGGCCGACCTTGTCCGGGTCCGAGTCGAAGACGGCCTCGATGTGGAAGCCCTGCTGCCGGAAATTCTCGTAGCCGAGCAGCGCCGAGCCGATCCGGCCGGCGCCCACCAGCGCCACACGCCATGCCCGCTCCAACCCCAGGATCTCACGGAGTCGCGACTCGAGCTCCTCCACGTCGTAGCCCAGCCCCCGCTTGCCGAACGTGCCGAAGAGGGAGAGGTCCTTGCGCACCTGGGCCGCCGTGGTTCCGCTCCGGCTCGCCAGCTCATCGCTCGAAACCGTTCGTACGTCCGCCTCCGAGAGCTCGATGAGCAGACGGAGGTACAGCGACAGCCGATTGATGGTCGGCTCTGATACCTTTCTCATGTCGGGATGCGGCAGTGCGGAAGGGCTTGTGAATCGTTTCACAAGCCAAGGTACCGCCGCTCGTCCCCGCCCGCCAGCCGTGCCGCCGTGGGCCGCGGCCCGCGTCATGGGCGCTCCGTGCGCCGGCAGTCCCGGATCTCGAACGAGAGGGCGTGGATGGCCCCATCGCGGGCGTCGAGATCGAGGCGTCCGCCGAGGACGCGGGCGATGCCTTGGGCCACGGCGAGGCGGATGCCGAGTCGGAGCGCCGGGTCGTCGGCGTCTTCGCGGACCTCGATCTCGGTTCCGGAGATGCGGATGGTGGCGCCGTCGAGGTGGCCGGTGCACTCCCAGCGGATGTGGCGGTTGCGGGTGTGCTTGACCGCGGAGGTGATGAGGAGGTCGAAGGCGCGGATCAGGCGGTCCTGATCGGAGATGATGGTCGGGAGCTCGGGGAGTGGAGCGATCCGGGGTTCGAGGCCGCGCTCGAGGGCGGCGGTGCGGAACGCGTCGACGACGGAGGCGAGGAGAATCTGGAGGTTCACGGGTTCGAGGTCCGGCCGGAGCGATCCGGATCGGACGCGGCTCAGCTCGACGACGCCGTCGATGAGGTGCAGGAGGTGGTGAGCGGAGCGGCCGATGCGCTCGACGGGCTCCTCGAGGGGCGTGGCGATGGCGCCATAGGCGCCGTCGGCGAGGAGCTCCTGGTAACCGAGGATGGCGGAGAGGGGTGATCGGAGCTCGTGGGTGACGAGGTCGAAGAAGGTCTCGCGGGCGTCGCGGGCGTGGTCGAGGTCGTGGCGCGCGCGCTCGAGCTCGCGGTCGCACCGTTCGAGCTGCCGCCGGGCCTGGTCGCGTTCGCTCGCGAGCCGTTGGGCGGACTCGCGCAGGGCGCGCAGCTTCGCGCGGGTCCGGAGCCAGAGGGCGGCGAACAGGCCGGCGGCCGCCAGGGCGGCGAAGGCGACGAAGGCGGCGCTCACAGCTGGATCGGGCGCGGCTCGGGGGTGGCCGGCCGCATGGCCGCGTCCTCGGCCCGGGCCACGCGGCGGCCCTCATCGATGTCGACGCGCCGGAGCAGGGCCATCCCGAGGAGGAAGAAGACCACGACGGCGAGGATGCCGGCTCGGCCGGTGCCGGTGAGCTGGCTGGCCACGCCGAACAGGACGGGTCCGAGGATGCCGGCCATCTTCTCGAAGACGCTGTAGAAGGAGAAGAACTCGGAGGACCGGGTCCTTGGGATCATGGAGGCGAAGAGGCCGCGGCTGAGGGCCTGGGCGCCGCCCTGGACCGTGCCCACGGCGCCGGCCAGGACCCAGAAGTGCCAGGCCTCCGTGACGAAGTAGCCGAAGACGGAGATGGCGGCGTAGACGATCAGGGCGAGCATGATCGCGGCCCTGGAGCCGATCCGGTCGGCGAGGGCGCCGAAGGCGAAGGTGAAGGGCACGCCGACGAACTGGACCACGAGGAGCGCGCCGATCAGGGATTCGGTGCCGAGCCCGAGCTGGCTGCCGTAGGCCGTCGCCATCTTGATGATGGTGCCGATGCCGTCGCTGTAGAAGAAGAACGCGGCGAGGAAGAGGACCAGCTGGCGGTACTGGCGGATCTCGTGCACGGTCTCGGCCAGGCGGCGGAACCCGATCCGGACGGGGCTGAGGGCGAGGCCCTCTTCGGAGGGCTCGATGCGGCGGGGCGGCTCGGCCACGTCGCGGAGGAGGGGGATCGAGAAGAGGGCCCACCAGGCCGCGACGCTGAGGAAGGCGGCGCGGGAGGCGGCGCTCTGATCGGCCAGGCCGAACCAGTCGGGTCGAACGATCATGGCCGCGTTGATCACCAGGAGGAGCCCGCCGCCCACGTACCCCACTGCCCACCCCCCCGCCGCCACCCGGTCCAGCTCGTCGTCGCTCGCGACATGTGGGAGGAGCGAGGCGTAGAAGACGATGGAGCCGGTGAAGCCGATGTTGCCGAGGATGTAGAAGAGGGACGCGAGCGCCCAGTCGCCCGTCCGGACGAACCCCAGACCCGAGGTGGCGGCCACGCCGAGGATCATGAAGCCGGCCAGGAACTTCTTCTTCGCGCCCATGAAATCGGCCATGGCGCCGAGCACCGGCGAGGCCACGGCGATGATGACGAGGGCGGCCGCGGCGGTGTACGCCCAGTACGACAGCGCGACGTTCGACGGCAGGTCGCTGCCGGCGACCTGGACGTAGTAAATGGGCAGGACGGCCGCCATGATGGTGGTGGCGAAGGCCGAGTTGGCCCAGTCGTAGAGCGCCCAGCTCCGCAGCTCGCGGCGGTGCAGTCCGAGGGAGCGCAGAAGACGGCCGCCCCGGCTCACGTGTCCTCTCCCGCGCCGGGATAGCCGAGGCGACGCAGCGCGGCCGCCAGCTCGACGAACGTGTCGG
The DNA here is from genome assembly GCA_046545735.1 of Gemmatimonadota bacterium. Taxonomy (GTDB): domain Bacteria; phylum Gemmatimonadota; class Gemmatimonadetes; order Longimicrobiales; family RSA9; genus JAWVYT01. Next base: position 5,046 of record JBKGZE010000036.1, read on the forward strand.
GCGCCAGTGTCTCCGGCCGGCTCCGTGGGGAGACGCCGACCTCCCGCAGCACGGCCTCGGCCCGATCCGCCTCGAGGCCGTACCCGGGGGCGGTGCGCAGGATCTTCTGGAGCTGCTTGCGCCGCATGCCGAAGGCCGCCCTGGTGAGCGAGCGGAGCACGGGCTCCGGGACCTGGCGGTGTGTGGCGCCGGGCCGGATGCGGACCACGGCCGAGTCCACGTTCGGCACCGGCCGGAACGCTTGCCGGCCCACGTCGAACAGCTTCTCGACGTCGGCCGCCGCGCGGACGCCTACGGTGAGCGCGCCGTACGCCTTTTCGCCGGGGTCGGCCCGCAGCCGATCGGCGACCTCGGTCTGGACCATCACCACCATGGATTCGGGTCTCGGGCGCCACTCGAGGAGACGGAAGAGGATCGGCGACGTGATGTTGTAGGGGATGTTCCCGACCACCCTGACGGGGGGGTGGGCCAGGATCTCTCCGGGGTCCCATTCCAGGACGTCGGCGTGAACGATCCGGACCGAAGGTGTGTGGCGGAAGCGCTCCTGGAGCCGCTCCGCAAGGTCAGGGTCGAGCTCCACCGCGACCAGGGCGGGGGCGGCTGCGGCCAGGTGCTCGGTGAGGGCGCCCCGTCCTGGCCCGATCTCCACCACCGTGTCCCCGGGCTCGATCGCCACCGCCTCGACGATCTTGCGCTGGAGGTTGGGGTCGACCAGGAAGTTCTGCCCAAGAGAGCGCTTGGCTCGCACAGGGGTTCAACTGCGCAGGATCACCGCCGTACGGTCGTCCGGGGGTACGTCGTTCTTCCCGGCGCCGGCGGCGGCGAACACGTGGTCCAGGATGGCGGCGGGCGTTTCCGTGCGCCTTCGGATCACCTCGGCCAGCAGCTGCTGCTCGCCGGAGATCCCGGCCTCGCCCGAGAAGGCGTCGGAGAGCCCGTCGGTGAAGAGGAAGAGGAGGTCGTTCTGCGCCCACCGGACGCGCTGCTCGCCGTACTCCGGGAAGGTGAAGGTCCCGAGGGGTGGGCTCGTGGCCTCGAGGCGCTGCACCCCCCCGTCCTCCCGGACGGCGAACGCGTGCGGGTGTCCGGCGTTGGCGTACCGGAGCTCGCCGCGCTCGGCGTCGACCACCGCGAAGACGAGCGTGAGGTACATCTCCGTGGACTCGAGCTCGTCGATGAGCGCCAGGTGCAGCTTGCGCAGCACCTCCCCGGGCTGACGGGCCTCCTGGGCGTAGATGGCGATGGCGCTCATGGTCAGAGCCATGATCAGGGCGGCGGAGAAGCCGTGGCTCGAGACGTCCGCGATGACCACGCCGAGCTGTCCCCGGGGCAGGTCGAAGAGGTGGTACAGGTCGCCCCCCACCGAGTCCGCGGGTGAACAGCGAGCGGCCAGGCGCTCGCCGGAGGCGAAGCGGGAGGCGTCCGGGAGGAGCTTGAGCTGGAGGTCGTGGGCGAGCTCCAGCTCCCGCTCCACGCGCTCCCGGCGCAGGCTCTCGCGAACCAGGCGCTGCGTCTCCAGCGCCGCCGCCACCTGGCTGGCGATGGCCGTGAGGAGCCGGAGGTCCCCGGCGCTGAACCGGACGTCCGTACGGCGACCCACGAGCGTGATCACACCGACCGTTCGGCTCTCCCCATGGGGGGGCGTGTAGTTCACCGGCACGGAGAGGTAGGGCTCCTCGCCGTGGGGGCGGGGCTCGCGCAGGGTGCTGCGGGGCAGCTGGTCGCCCCGCTCGAGGTTGATGGGCTGCCGCTCCCGGAACACGCGGGCCGTGACCGACGACTCGTCGTCGATGTCGATCGGGTCCTCCATCCCGCCCTCGTCCCCTACGGCCGCGCGCAGGAAGAGCCGGTCCGGGGACGGGTCCAGCACCCAGAGCGCCGCGCGCCGGGCGCCGAGCACGTCGGCCACCTCCTCGAGAATCCGCGTGGTGGCCTGCTCCATGGACAGGAACGAGGCGAGGATCTCGGAGATCGAGTACAGAAGGTTGATCTCCTCGTAGCGCTCGCTCAGCTCGTGGGCCGCCGAGCGGGCCTCGCTCTCGTGGGCCAGGACCTGGTCCACCACGGAGACGACGAAGTCCATGTCGTCCCGCTCGCCGGGCCCCTCCAGCTCCAGCTCGAGCCGGGTCCCCGTGCCCCCGTCGAGCCGGGCCCGCGAGCCGTTGCCCGGACCGGCGGCGCCGTACGTCTCCGGGTAGAGACAGAGCCACTCGTCGCCGTCCGCCGCGGTCCACAGCCGCACGGCCGTGTCCGGGTGGTCGCGGGCATACCGGTCGAGCAGGCGGAGCAGCGGCTGCGGCAAGCGCGGCAACTCGGCCGACGTGCGCCGGATCACGAGGCGGCCTCCCTGCTCTCGGGATCACGGGCGTACAGTACCATGTCCACCGAGTTGCCCTGCGCGTTGAACGCGACCTCGTCCATGAGCTCGCGGATCAGGAAGACACCGCGGCCGTGGGGTCGCGTGAGGTTCTGCGGCAGGGTGGGATCGGGGAGCGTGCCGGGGTCGAAGCCCGGCCCCTCATCGGTGATGCGGATCCGGATCCGGCTCGGCTCGCACCACGCCTCCAGTGTGACGCGCTTGCCCGGGTCCCGCGCGTTGCCGTACATCATGGCGTTGGCCAGCGCCTCCGCCACACCGACCCTCAGGTTCAGGCGCAGACGATCCTCCTCGAACCCGGCGGCGCGGCAGCGGTCGAGGAGGTAGTCGATGCTGCGCTCGATGGCGCCGAGGTCGTTGGGCAGCTCCAGGACGTGTCGGGACTCCATGCGCCAGCCGCTCTCCTACGGAGGTGGGGGACCGGGTAAAGCATAACCCGACCCCCGCCCCTACGGTAGGTCAGAGCGACGAGAGCGCTTCGTCGCGACTGTTCGAGATCTGGAAGAGGGTGTCCAGCTTCGTCAGCTCGAAGAGCGTGCGCAGATCCTCGTTCAGGTTGGCGAGCCGCAGCTCCCCGCCCTGCTCGCGGATCTTCTTGGACAGACTGACCAGCACGCCCAGCCCGGAGGAATCGATGTAGCCCGTGCGCTCGAAATCGATCAGGAACTTCCGCTCTCCGCTCTCCAGCTCCTCAAGCACCTTCTGCTTCAGCTCCTGCCGGTTCCCGACGATCAGCTGACCTTCCACGTCCAGGATGGTCACGTCGCCCTGCTTGGTCACCTCGAAGCCCATCGTTCCTCTCTCGGTTCGGTTGAGTCCCGCGCCCCGTGGGGGCAAGAAGAGTGCCGATTCAGTCCGCCGCCTGCAATGCCGTGAGGCTGGCCACGGCGACGATGTCGGATGCCGTCGCGCCGCGGGACAGGTCGTTGCAGGGCCGGGCCAGTCCCTGGAGGAGCGGGCCGATGGCCTCGGCGCCGGCCAGGCGCTGGACCAGCTTGTAGCTGATGTTGCCGGCGTCGAGGTCCGGGAAGACCAGCACGTTGGCCCGCCCGCCCACGGGCGAGTCCGGGGCCTTGCTGCGGGCGATCTCGGGGATGAGGGCCGCGTCCACCTGCAGCTCGCCATCGGCGATCACGTCCGGCTCGGCCTGGCGGAACTGCGCCAGCGCTTCCCGCACCTTCTCGACGCGCTCGTGCTCGGCGCTCCCCTTCGTGGAGAACGACAGGAAGGCGACGATGGGCTCGTCGCCCACGATCTTCCGCCGGGCCGCGACCGAGGCGCGGGCGATGTCCGCCAGCTCGCGGGCGTCGGGGTCCGGCACGACGGCGCCATCGGTGAAGGAGAGGACCTCCTCGCCCACCTCGCCCTCGCGGAACGGCCGGCAGACCATGTAGAAGGTGGAGGAGACGGTGGAGATGCCCGGGGCCATGCCGACGCAGCGGATGGCGGCCCGGATCACGTCGCCCGTGGGGTGGTCGGCGCCGGCCAGCGAGCCGGCGACCTCGCCGGCGCGGACGAGCAGGGCCCCGAAGATGAGGGGGTCGCGGGCCCACTGTACGGCATCCGCCTCGGTCAGTCCGCGGTCGCGGCGCAGGTCGAGGAGGGTCTCGACGAAGCGCTCGTGGCGCTCGTCCGTGGCGGGGTCGAGGACGGGGATCCCCTCGCCGCCCGCGTCGGCCAGGGCGGCCCGGACCCGGGCGCCGGGACCGAGGACGACCGGCTCCGCGCGTCCCTCGTTGCGCAGCCGCACGGCGGCCTCGATGGTGCGGGGGTCGTGCCCCTCGGGGAGGACGATACGGCGCGGGTTGGCCCGCGCCCGATCTGCGATACTCTCGAGAAAGTGGCTCATGGCTTGAGTTTACTGAGCAGCTGTTCCTGGACCGTCGGCGCGACGAACGGACTCACGTCGCCACCGAGCGCCGCGATCTCGCGAACCAGCGAGGCGGACAGGTAGGTGTAGCGACTGTCCGGGGCCAGGAAAAGCGTTTCGATGTGATGGTTCAGCTCACGGTTCATCAGCGCCATCTGGAACTCGTATTCGAAATCCGAGACGGCGCGGAGCCCGCGCACGATGAGGTGGACGTTCCGCTCCCTGGCGAAATCGACGAGGAGTCCGCTGAACGCGGCCACCTCCACGCGTTCCTCGTCGGCGAAGACCGAACGGATCATGCCGATCCGTTCCTGGATGGAGAACAGCCCGGCTTTCTGCTGTGTGGCCCGGTGCCCCACGGCGACGATCACGCGGTCGCAGAACAGCAGCGTGCGCCGTACGATGTCCTCGTGCCCGTTGGTGATCGGGTCGAAGGAGCCGGGGTAGATGGCGTCAGTGTAGCGCGGCTGTCCACTCATTCGGGTGCCAGGTACCGGGTGATCATGGTGTCGCCGTACCTGCGGCCCTCGGAGCCCGGGCCTTCGGGCAGCGGGTCGGTGACACGATGCTCGATCCATAGCATCTCGGCAAACGGCCGGCGCAGGAAGAGCCCGGCCAGTGCCTGGGCGTGGCCGGAGCCGTAGGGCGGGTCCGCCACGACCAGGTCGTACGTCCCGCGCTCGACCGCGCGCACGAAGTCCACCGCGTCCGCCCGTACGATCGAGGTCTCGCCCCCCGCGCCGAGCTTCCGCACGTTCGCGCGCAGCGTCTTCAGGACGGCGCCGCTCCGCTCCACGAAGGTGACGTGGCGGGCGCCGCGGGAAAGGGTCTCCAGCCCGAGGCCACCGGACCCGGCGAACAGGTCCAGGACCCGGGCGCCGGGGATCGCCGTCTGCATCATGCTCATCCACGCTTCCCGCACGCGGTCCGTGGTCGGACGGGTCCGGTCCCCCGGGGGGGAGGCGATGGTGTGACCACGCCAGCGGCCGGCGATGATGCGCATCAGCGGGCCGGGCGGAGGTCCACCAGCTTCGCCTGCAGCCGGCGCCGCCCGTTCCAGTGATCCTCTTCCAGACGCGCCGCCACATCCACCGGCTCGCCCGAGCGCGCCACCGCGCCGTGGCTCTCCGCCATGCGGAAGCCGATTGCGTCCAGCGAGCGGTCCCCCTCGGCCAGTCGCAGCTTGAGGTGCTGGCCCCCCTGCCCCACCGCCTTCACCGCCGCCACGCGCAGGCCCCGGAGCGCGAACACCGGCGTCGGGTTCCCGGGGCCGAACGGCCCGGCGTAGGCCATGTAGCGGACCAGATCCGGCGTCACCTCGCCCAGCGTCAGCTCGCCATCCAGCCGGAGCTCGGGGACCGGCGCTTCCGGAAGCCGGGCGCGCGCCGCGGCGGCGAAGGCTTCGCGGAAATCGGCGATCCGGTCGGGGCGGATGTCGAACCCCGCCGCCGCCCGATGGCCGCCGTACCGCTCCAGATGTTCG
>JBKGZE010000037.1:0-10701 GCA_046545735.1 Gemmatimonadota bacterium
GCACCGCCCCTCGCATGCCCGATACAGAGTGCGGGAACCGGCACTTCCGTAGCCGCATTCCGGGGCCCCTTCCGATCCCGGGTCGTGCGCTCCCGCAGATGGCTTTACCTTTGCACGGTTAGGAGTCGAGCCCCTGCTGTAGAGACGGAATTCGAGCATACATGAGGACAATCCTGACGGCCGCGCTCGCCCTGATCACCGCCCACGCCGCCGCCGCGCGGACGGTGGAGCCGGTGCCTGCTGCCGAATCGGACGCGGCGGACGATCTGGTTCGCGAGATCGAGCGAGCGATCGATGCCCCGGGGTGGGACGCTGAGCGGTGGAGCGTGATGGTGGTCTCGCTGGACGGCGGGGACACCCTGTTCGTGCACCGGCCGGAAGAGTCGCTGGTTCCCGCGTCGAACCTGAAGCTGTTCACGACGGCGGCGGCCATGTACTTCCTTCGTCCGGACTACCGGTACTCGACGTTCCTGACAGGGACGGGGCCGCTGCGCGACGGTGTCCTCGAGGGGGATCTACACGTCTACGGCACGGGCGACCCGACGTTGTCGGATCGTTTCTACGAGAGCAAGACGACGGTCTGGGAGTCTCTGGCGGACTCGCTGGCGGCGGTGGGTGTGAAGCGGATCGCGGGGGACGTGGTGGGCGACGCGTCGTATTTCGAGGGTCCGTCGTACGGCCGGGGCTGGCGGCAGAGCTACGTGACGCACACCTACGCGGCGCCGGCGAGCGCGCTGTCGTACAACGACAATGTGGTGACGCTGCGGATCACGGCGGGCCCCGAGGCTGGCGCGCGGCCGAAGGTGGAGCGGATCCCGGGGGGTCAGCCCGAGCTGCGCGTGGAGGCCACCACGGTGGCGAGCGGGCGTTCGTGGGTGGAGGTCGATCGGACGGGCTACGACGCGCCGATCGTGGTCCGCGGCGAGGTGCGACAGGGGGCTCCAGCGGTGTGGCGGGCGGTCCCGGTGGTGAACCCGGCGCGCTACGCCGTCTCGGTGCTCCGGGAAGTCCTCGCGGAGCGAGGGATCCGGGTGGATGGTGGGATCCGCTCGGTCGGCGCGGAGGGCGAGTCGCCGATCACGGGTCAGAAAGCGTTCGCGCCGGCCACGGCGGAGGACGGGGTCATCCAGGTTCTGGCGATCCATCGCTCGCGGCCGCTGCAGGAGATCCTGGAGGTGGTCAACCAACGGAGCCACAACCTGTACGCCGAGACAGTGCTCAGGACGGTGGGGCGGGTGGCGACCGGGCGGGGCTCGGTGGCCGGCGGGGAGGCGGCGGTGGCGGCGATCCTGGACGAGGCCGGCCCGGCGGGGGCCGCGGTCCGCATGGACGACGGCTCGGGGCTGTCGTCGCTGGACCGTGCGAGCGCGGGCTCGATCGTGGAGCTGCTGGCGTTCATGGCGGCGTCACCGTTCGCGGAGGAGTACTTCCTGACGCTCCCGGAGGCCGCCACGTCCCGCGGGCTGCGGCGCATGCATCGGACGCCGGCGGCGGGAAACCTGAGGGCGAAGACGGGAACGATCGACCGTGTCTCCGCGCTGTCGGGGTACGTGCGGGCCAGGAACGGCGAGCTGCTCGCCTTCTCGATCCTGAGCAACGACATCCCGTCGACGTGGAAGGCGAAGCGGGTGGAGGACCGGATCGGGGCCCGGCTCGCAGCGTTCGAGCGCCCGCTCCCGGCGAACGCGCTGGCCGCCGGTGCCGACCCGAGCCCGGCCCGGTCCCGGTCGAGTTCCGCGCGGCTGCTGAGCCGGGCCGATTCGGTCCTTGCCGCGCGGGACTCCGCCCGGTCGGCCGCCCGGGACGCGGAGCCGGAGCGGCGGACCGAGCCGCCCACCTATTACGTGATCAGGCGCGGAGACACATTCGAGGGGATCGCGCGCCGGATCGACGTATCGGTGGGAGCGCTGCGCGAGGCGAACCCCGGGACGGACCCGCGGCGGCTGATGCCGGGGAAGTCGCTGGAGGTCCCGGGGAGCTGACTCAGTCGGGCAGGAGCCGGCGGGCGCCTACGAAGCTGGAGCGGAGGCGCCGTTCCAGCTTCCTGTCTCCTTGCAGATCGTTCAGATCCACCCCGCCATTGGTGGCGGCGGCGTGGATGATGTGGCCGCCCCCCAGGGAGAGGGCCACGTGGTTGACCACGTCCCCTTCCGCGAAGAAGAGCAGGTCCCCTGCCCGGACGCCGGACCAGTCGGGTGCCGGGGTCACCTCCTCCCCCTCCCGCGTCTGCATGTCCGAGTCGCGGGGCAGCGCCACGCCGTGGATCCAGTAGATGGACTGGACGAACCCCGAGCAGTCGACACCGCACGGGGTAACGCCGCCCCACAGGTAGTGGACGCCCAGCCAGCGCCGGGCGGTTCGCGTCACGCTCTCGCCGCGAGGCGGGAACCGGTCCCAGAGCCGGTCCGCAGCCACCAGTTCCCCCGCTCCCAGGCGGCCGGTCCGCCCGTCGGGCAGGAGAATCCGCCCGGCGCCCAGCAGGACGACCCGGGCGCCCCAGGGCAGGCGGGCGAACGGCCGGTCGGCCTCGTCGTGGAGCTCGGCGCCCAGCGATACCATGGGCTGGCCCGCTCCGGCGCGCTCCCAGCCCAGCGCCGACTCCAGCTCGCCGCGGATCAGGGAGCCGAAGTGTGTCCAGCCCAGGTGCCCGTCCTCTCCGCGGATGCGCCAGAAGCGGCCGCGGCGCTCGAGCAGGCCGAGGCGTGCCCCCATCGGGTACTGCGTCAGGAGCGTGGAGTTCATGGTGGGCCGGCGGTAGACGGAGGCCAGCCCGGCCCGGACCAGGGCCTCACCCCGGGGCTCCAGCCTGGGGTCGGGGAGCAGCGTGAGACGGATCGCCGTGTCGACGTCTTCGTCCTTCAGCAGGCGCGCGAACGCCAGGGCGGCGCCGGCCAGGGTCGTCCGGAGGTGGACCGCGACCGGATCGCCCCCGACCTGGAGCTCGAAGACCTCGGTCCGGGGGTCGGCGGCGTGCTCACGCCAGACCGCCTGTCCGACGCGATGGATCGTGTCCCGGTCGGGCACAGGGCTCAGCCGGCGACGGTCCCGCCCTTCGCGCCGGGGGCCTCCGCCTTCCAGGCCCCGAAGTCATCGCGATCCATCCCCGGCGCCTCGTGGCGCCGACTCGCAATCCGGAGGCGCCGGCGGAGCTCGAAGTCGGACATGGTCGACAGCGTACGCTCGGCGGTGTAGCGGTTCTTCCACCGGATCTCGGGGAGGGCCAGCTCCAGGCCGGAATCCGGCGCGCGCAACACCATGTACCAGCGGCCATGGTGGCGGGGCGTGTCCTCCTCCCGCGCCGTGGCCACCCACTCCCGTCCGCTATCGCTCTTGAAGCTCTTCATTGCAGTCTCTTGGGCTCGGATCGTTCGAACAGCTCGGTCAGCTCGTCGTCCGGCATCGCTTCCAGCGCCTCGCGGGCCGCCATCTGCGAATCGGCTTCGAGCAGCGCCTGCCGGGTCTCCGCCCGCGTGTCGGCCGCCGGCACGAAGAGGGCGTACAGCGCCCCGAAGGACTCGCGTCCCACCACCACGTCCCAGCTGCGTCCCCGGGGATCGGTATAACGGCGCACCAGTCTCTCCCACATCAATGGCCCAGAATGTTGTAGCCGGAATCCACGTGCAGCACCTCGCCGGTCACGCCGCTGCCCAGGTCGGAGCAGAGGAAGACTGCGGCGCCGCCCACCTCCTCCTGCGTCACGTTGCGACGCAGCGGCGCCCTTTCCTCGGCGATGTGCAGGAGCTTGCGGAAGTCCTTCACGCCCGAGGCCGCCAGCGTCTTGATCGGTCCCGCGCTGATGGCGTTGACCCGGATCCCGTCCGGGCCCAGGTCGGCCGCCAGGTAACGGACCGAGGCTTCCAGGGTCGCTTTGGCGACGCCCATGACATTGTAGTTGGGCACCGCCTTCTCGGCTCCGTAGTACGTCATGGTGATGATACTACCCCCATCGGCCATGAGCGGCCGGGCCTCGCGGGCCAGGTGGACGAGCGAGTAGGCACTGACCTCGATCGCTCGGAGGTAGCCGTCACGGGAGGTGTCGCTGAAGCGGCCGCCCAGGTCGTCCCGGTCCGCGTACGCGACCGAGTGCACCAGGACGTCGAGTCCGCCCCACTGTGAGCCTATGGTGGTGAACACGTCGCCCACCTGGTCGTGGTCGGTCACGTCGCACGGCACCACGAGATCGGAGTCGACCTGCTCGGCGAGCGGTCGGACCCGGCGTTCCAGCGCCTCGCCGAGATAATTGAACCCGAGGCGGGCCCCGTGGTCGTGCATGGCCTTCGCGATACCCCACGCGATGCTTCGTTCGTTGGCCAACCCGAAGACCATGACCCGTTTGCCTTCCACCAGACCCGCCATCCGTCCTCCCTGCCTCGGCCAGCTGCCCCCGGCACCGGGGGTATACGTTGTTCCCGCGCGAAGTTAGCCGGGGGTTCCCGCCCCCCGCAAGCGCGGGCACAAGCTCGGGCTGAGGGTTGCCAGAGCCGCGCCTGCACGGGATCTTTCCGCCTCCATGACAGCACGCGGCGCTCTCCTCCGACTGCAGGCGGAATCGACCCGGCGGGCCGAAGCCGGGCTCCTCGTCATGACGGTGGTCTGGGCCGTCAATTTTTCCGCCATCAAGGTGGGGCTCCAATCGTTTGCCCCGTTCGCGTTCAACGCGCTGCGGTTCCCGCTGGCGGCGGGTCTGCTCACGGCGGGGGTCGTGGCCGCCGGGCGCCTGGGACTGCCGGAGCGGCGAGACCGGCTGCGGGTGATCGGGCTGGGGATCGTCGGTCACGTGGCCTACCAGGTTCTGTTCATCCACGGCATGGCCCGCACGCGGGCCGGGAACGCGAGCCTGCTCCTGACGGGCGCCGCCGTGTATACCGCCTTTCTCAGCGGCGTCCTGGGGCACGAGCGCGTCGGGCCACGGGCATGGCTCGGGGTCGGGGCGACGGTGGGTGGGATCGCGCTGGTGGTGGGAAGCGGGCCCGCGGGCTTCTCCTTCGGCTCGGAGACCGTGATCGGCGACCTGCTGATCATGGCGGCCGCGTTCTTCTGGTCGGTGTACACGGTGGGCGCCCGCTCCATGGTCCGGAAGTACGGCTCCCTGCGGGTCACGGCCTGGGTGCTCTCCATCGGCGCCGCCTGCCTTCTCCTGCTCGGGCTGCCCGACCTGCTGCGACTGGAGCCTGCGCCGCCGGTGGCCTGGGCCGCCGTCGTCTACGCGGGGCTGCTGGGGATCGGACTGGCGAACCTGCTCTGGTACCGGGGCGTCCGCGCGATCGGCAATACCCGGACATCCGTGTTCCAGAACCTGGTCCCGATCCTGGCGATCCTGGTGGCCTGGGCCTGGCTGGGCGAGGTCCCGACGGTGGGACAGGTGGTGGGGGCCGTGATCATCATCGGGGGTGTCACCGTTGTCCGGCGCGCGGTGGAGCCGGCGCGATGACCGGCTCCCGGGTGGGCCGGCTGAGGCGGGCGATCCGGGAGTACGGCCTCACGGCGGGCACCCTCGGCTCCACGGCGGGGCAGACCGTCATGGTGGCGTTGCTGCCGGTCCTGCTGGCACGCTACACCGACTCGGCCACGCTGATCGGGTTCGCGATCGGGGGCGAGGGGATGGTGGCGATCCTGGTGCCGTACTGGATCGGCGCGTGGAGCGACCACCTTCCCGACCGCTACGCCCGGCGGTTCGGACGCCGGACCTTCTTCCTGGTCCTCACAGCCCCGCTGATGGCCGCCTCGGTGGCCATCGCGCCCTTCCTGAACGGATTCTGGCCGATCGCGGGGGCGGCGCTGGTCTTCTTCATCTCTCTTCACGGGTTCCTGGCGCCGCTGTGGGCGCTGATGGTGGACGAAGTCCCGCAGGAGCGACGCGGCGGCGTACAGGGTGTCCGCGGCGCGCTCCACTCCGCGGGCCTGGCGTTCGGGCTGGTCGGTGGCGGGCTCCTCTTCTCGCTCTGGGAGCCGCTCCCGTTCGTCACCGCCGGCGCGCTGATCCTCGTGACCACCGCCATCACGTACGTGGCCGCGCCCCGCACGCCGGCGCCCGGCCACCAGGGCGGCACGGCGGACATCCTCATGGTCTGGCGGCGTCTGAAGGGGCGGCCCGCGGTCAGCTGGATGCTTCTGGGCAACGCCCTCTGGAGCAGCGGCGTCGACGGGATCCGGCCGTACGTGTTCCTGTTCGCCACCGTGGTGCTCGGGATCAACGTGGCCCAGACATCGCTCCTGCTGATGGTGATCGTGGCGGGGCTCGGGGTCGGCGCGCTGGCGCTCGGCCACCTGGGCGACCGGTACGGCCACGCGCGCCTGCTCATGATCGGGAGCGGAATCACGGGGGTGGCCATGCTCCTGGGCTACTTCGTCCGCACCGTGCCTGGCGCCGTTGCCCTGCTCCTCTTCGCCGGGCTGGGCGCGGCCACGCTGATCTCGCTGGCCTATCCCCTGTTCGCGTCGCTCATCGGGGAGCGGGGCGTGGGGCGGGACACCGGGCTCTACATCGTGACCATGGGGTTCGGCCGTATCGTGGCCCCCGTGCTGATCGGCGCGGCCATCGACCTGGGCCGGGCCGGGCTCCCGGAGGTGAAGGGCTACCCGTACATGTGGCCCATCGCCGGCGCCCTCACGCTGGCGGGGCTTCTGGCCCTCGTCCGGGCCATGCGCTACGCTCGAAGGGACCGCATCGGTCCTTTCGGGGACGCGCGCGCGGCCACGGTGGCTTCAGGCACCCATGACCCGGAGACCGTATGAGCAATGCCGCTGCCACGCCGCCCCCACCGATCCGCTATCCCGAGCGCCTGGACCCGGAGATCTTTCACCTCCCCGTCGAGCGGATGCGAAGCGGGTACTACTCCGACAAGTACTTCGTCCGCGCCCGGGAGGTCCTGCAGGCCGACGGTCATGATCCGGTCGTGACCATGCAGGTCTTCCAGAAGAACGAGGCCTGGCTCGGCGGGAGTGACGAGGCGATCGCCATCCTCAAGCTGTGTCTCGCCGGCGGATACGACTGGTCCGACATGGAGGTCCTGGCGCTGCGGGATGGCGACCCGATCGCCCCGTGGGAGCCCGTCCTCCAGATCACCGGCCCCTACGCGGCTTTCGCCCATCTGGAGACGCTGTATGTGGGCGTCCTGGCCCGCCGCACCTCCATCGCCACCAATACCCGCAAGGTGGTGGAGGCCGCGTGGCCCAAGTCGATCATGTTCTTCCCGGCCCGTCACGACCACTGGCTCGTGCAGACCGGCGATGGGTACGCCGCCCATATCGCCGGCGCCATCGGCGTCTCCACCGACGCGCAGGCCTCGTGGTGGGGATCCGAGGGGCTCGGCACCGTGCCGCACGCCCTGATCGCCGCCTACGATGGCGACACTGTCCGTGCCACCACCGCCTTCGCCCGCCACATGGCCGGGGACGTTCGGGTCATCGCGCTGGTCGACTTCGAGAACGACTCGGTGCGCACCTCCCTGGAGGTCGCGCGGGCGCTCGGCTCCCGGCTCCACGGCGTACGCCTGGACACGTCCGAGAGCCTGGTGGACGAGTCGCTCCGTACGCAGATGGGCGACTTCGATCCCAGGGGGGTCAACCCGCAGCTCGTGTGGAACGTGCGGAACGCGCTCGACGCTGAGGGGTTCCAGGATGTGAAAATCGTTGTTTCAGGCGGATTTACGGCGTCGAAGATCCGGCGGTTCGAGGACCTCGGCGCCCCGGTGGACACCTACGGGGTGGGGTCGTCCCTGGTGCGGGACCGCTACGACTTCACGGCGGACGTGGTGCGAGTCGAGGGCGAGCCCGTGGCCAAGGTGGGCCGACGCTTCCGGGAGAACCCACGGCTGGAACGCGTTCCTTAGAACCCTGGATGAGGAGGTCGTGATGAAGCGAATGGCCTGGAGGCTGCTGCCGGCGGTCGCCCTGATTCTGGCCACCACCGCGCCCACGGTGTCGCAGGAGGCGACGGACAGCGTCCCCACGCAGCACCTGGTGGTCGTCTCGATCGACGGGCTTCGCCCGGATGCCATCGACAAGTTCGGGCTGAAGACGCTGCAGCGACTCATGGACGAGGGCAGCTACACGCTGGAGGCGCAGACCATCTATCCCAGCAAGACGCTCCCGTCCCACACGTCGATGCTGACCGGCCAGACGCCGGACGGTCACGGCATCGCGTTCAACAGCGGGAACCCGGACCACGGCGTGGTGGCCGTGCCGACCATCTTCGAGCTCGCCCGGGCGGGGGGGCTTCACACGGCGGGGTTCTTCAGCAAGGCGAAGTTCCGGCACCTGGACCGTGCCGACGCGTACGACTACCGCCAGGCCCCATCGTCCAACGCGGACAACTGGATGGCCACGCAGACCGTGCCGGATGCGATCCAGTACCTGCGCCGTAACCGGCCCAACCTGATCTTCGTGCACATCGGGGAGCCCGACTATGCCGGCCACGGCGCGGGGTGGATGAGCTACATCTACGGCCTGGCGACCCGGCGGGCGGACGGCGCCGTGGCGCGGATCCTGGAGGCGGCTGAAGACGCGTACGGCGCGGGCAACTTCACGGTCATGGTCACCTCGGACCATGGTGGCCATGGCCGGTCGCACGGGACCGATGATCCGAGGGACATGACGATCCCGTGGATCGTCTGGGGCAAGGGGGTCGAGCAGGGCGCCACACTGGACGGTGTCCGCATCGTGGACACCGCCGCGACCGCGCTCTGGCTCCTGGGGGTCGAGGCGCCGGGTGCGTTCCATGGACGCCTCGTGCACGCCGCCTTCACCCGGGTGCTGGCCGGAGCCGATCGCTGACCTCGCACCGGGCCCGCTGACCCCCCACCGGGGGGGGCCGCCTCACCGGCGCACGATCTCCAGCAGGTCGAGGACGGGCGCGCCGGTGAGGGATGATCGGGGCGAGCGGACGCGGCCGAGCACGCGGATCCGCTGGAGCGGCGAGAGGGAGGCGACCTCCGCGCGCCGCTCCGGCGGCACCGCCAGGTAGACGAACCCTGCATCGTCGCCGGGTCCGCGGGCCAGGATGAACGGCTCCCCCTCCAGGAAGTCGGTGCGGAAGCGCTCGGCCTCCTGCAGCGCGATGAACTGGACGGTCCACTCGATCAGGCGGCCGCGGTGCGCGTCAGGGTTGGCCTGGAGCGAATCGCGGGAAACGTCCTCGAGCACGCCGCCCGCCACACTGTCGGCTCCGGCCAGCGCGCCGGTGAACGTCCAGCCCTCGATCCGGATCCGGGACCAGTCTCCTTCCCGCGCGAGCACTTCGACGGTTGTGCCGTCCCGTAGCCGGGCCACGGTGTCCCCCGCCGGGGTGTCCAGCACCACCGCGGCCGGAGCCGTCGACGCGAACGTGCGGGTCCCGGCCCCTTGCTCGGTGCCGGTGGGCGCCTCGTCGCCAGACGTGGGAGCCGACTGCGCCCGGCCGGCCTCCCGGGGTTCGATCTCGAGGGACGGCCGCCAGATCCAGCCGGTGCGGCGCACGCGCACCCAGTCGCCCCGGGTCTCCAGCCGTTCCAGACGCATCCCGCCGCGGGCGCGGCCCAGCCGGTCCCCGTTGGGACTGGCACGGAGGTTCTCACCGCCGGCGTTCACGATCAGCTGCAGGTCCTCGCGCGCCTGCTCCTGCACGGAACGGCCCCAGATCCAGGCCTCAAGTGTGGCTTCCCGCCACCTTTCCCGAGCCTCCCCCAGCGTGACGGGCGTGCCCGCCAGCAGCTCGGCGAGAATGGACCCGCCGGGAGCGGCGCGGAAGTTCTCCTCCGGCACGGAGACCGTGGCGGTCTGGGCCGCCAGCGGCCGCGCGGTCGCTAGCACACCGAAAAGGATGCCGACCCTGGCCAGCGCGAAGGCGAATCGCTTCACCGGAGCTCCCAACTGTCTGTGTTCGTGTCCACTGGAACCGGCAGGCTGGCAAGCTAAGTCCCGGCGCGAGGGACCGTCAACGCGCGGGCTCGCACCGGTTGCGTACCCGCGGTGGGGTCTCTAGCTTCCCGGCCACGCCCTGAACGACCGGGAGCCCGCGGCTCCGGCACATAGAAGGACACTCGTGAACAAGCGCACCCTGCTCGCCGCCCTTGCGGCCTTCATCCCGTTGACCGCTCCGGCCTCCGCGCAGGAGATCCACTCGCCGTACGACTTCGTCGACCCGTCGATGGAGTTCTGGGCCTTCGGCTCGACGGTGTTCACGGACCGCGGCACCATCGACATCGGGCCCGGCTCAGGGTACGCGGGAGGGCTCGGCTTCACCGTGCGGATCAGCGGACCGTTCAACTTCGATACCCGCGTCGCCTACCTGCCGACCAGCCGACACGTCCACACGGTCATGGAGGGGGTCGACCCGGATTCGGTGCTGGTGGATCCGATGCTGGGGCTCGAGCAGGTCGGAGAGGCGGACCTCTCACTGCTGCTTCTGGACGCCTCCCTGCGGTTCGACGTCACCGGGCCCCGGACCTGGTACCGGCTCCAGCCGTACGCGCTCATCGGCGTGGGCGGCGTGCTCGCCGCCGCCAGCGACAACGACGCCGAGGAGAACCTGCCGGAGGACGCCGATCTGCGGGTCCGCTTCCGCAACGGCTTCACCGGACACGTCGGAGCCGGCGTGGAGGTCTACCTGAGCGATCGGTTCACGGTACGCGCCGAGGGCCGCGACCTGCTGTGGAAGATCCACGTGCCGGACGGCTTCTTCACCGAGGGCCGGGTCATCGACGACGAGGAATGGGTCCAGAC
>JBKGZE010000038.1:0-10691 GCA_046545735.1 Gemmatimonadota bacterium
CACCCGAGCCGGTCACGCTCGTGACCGGCTCGGGTGTGGCCGGGGACTCGTCGTCGAAGCCCTGGTAGTCGGCACCCAGCCCCAGCAGGAGATCGTTCCTCAGCCCCACCGTCTTGTCCCAGACCATGGTCGACGAAAGGATCCACTGCTGGGCGTTGTACGGGGTGTCCCCGTACGCCGCGTCCTGGTCATGGTGCACCGCCGAGAACTCGAGCCGGACATCCTCGTCCGCGAGCGGCAGCCCCCAGTTGCCCAGCAGCTCGAAGCGCTCCGTGTAGATCGACTCGCCGTACACCTCGCTGCTGCCCCGATACTCCGGCGTCCACTCGCGCACGCCGCCGAACCGGTCCTCGTTGTAGTACTTCCCGACCACCGACAGCCCGTTCCCCCGCTCCGCCGCCACGTGCACCTTGCCGAACACCGTCAGCCGCCTGTCGAGAGACAGGTCCGCATAGTTGTCGCCGTTGTCATCCAGGAACTCGCCCTGCCGGATGTACGACCCGCTCAGCAACGCCGACACCGGACCCGCCGACGGCGCCAGCGCGAAGTCCACGCTCGTTAACCCGTGATCCGTCCGCTGCACGTCCACCGAGACCCTCGGCGCGAACCGCGGGTCCTTCGTGATCACGTTGATCACCCCCGCCATGGCCGACGACCCGTACAGCGTCGAGTTCGGGCCCTTGATGATCTCGATCCGCTCGATCAGCGCCGGGTTGATCCCGTTCAGACCGTACACCGACCCCAGCGCGCTCACGATCGGCTGCCCGTCGATCAGCACCGACGTGTACGGACCCTCCATCCCGTTGATCCGGATGTTGTTCGTGTAGCACACCGCGCAGTCGTTCTGCACGTACAGCCCGTTCACGTGCTGGATCGACTCCAGAAGGTTCGACGACGCCATCGTCTCCAGGAACACCGACGGCACCACGTCCACCTTCACCGGACTCTCGCTCACGAACGTCCGCTTCCGCGTCGCCGTCACCACGATCGGATTGAGTCCGATGGCCCTCTGCTCCAGCTCCACGTCCCGGAACAGCGTGTCGGCCGTCCCCAGATCCACCACCACTTCCGCGGTCCCGAACCCCACCGCCGTCACCAGTAGCGTGTAGCTCCCCGGCCGAAGCCCCGTCAGCACGTACTGACCCCGCTCGTTCGCGATCGCCCGCGACGTCAGCCCCTTCACCCCCACCTCCGCGTACGGCACCGGCTCGCCCGCCGATCGCACCGTGCCCACCACCCGCGGCACCGCCTCGCCCCCCGTCGTGTCCGACACCACAAGCGCCACCGCCTCCGCCGGCCAACAGACGGCCAGCCCCACCACCAGCCCAGCCAGGAGCCGGGCCCCGGCCCGAGCTCGATCCGACGTCCACACCCGTGAGCGATATGACCAACAGCGCATCCCCGCCTCCGTGCCTTGGCATTGAGAACCGTTCTCAATCACGGAGGCAAAGATGCATTCTCCAACGCGGGCGCGCTGTAGGGAAGGCTACGGCATCGATGTGGGGAAACACCCGCGACCGGAAGAAGCGGGCGCGGCGGGGCTGCTCTCGGCCTCCAGGGCCTCAGCGGCTTCGCCCTGTTCTCTCGACTATCCCGGATACGAAGGGAGGACGAACCGGAAGCGGCTGCCCTTTTCGATGGTGCTCTCGGCCCAGATCCTCCCGCCGTGGGCTTCCACCATGCCTCTGGCGATCGCGAGTCCGAGGCCGGCACCTTCCCGCGTGGAGCGGCGGGCCTGCCAGAACCGGTCGAAGACGTGCGGGAGGTGCTGGTCGGAGATCCCCTCCCCCGTGTCCGCCACCTCGAACACCACGCCATCCTTGGCCGACTGAGCGCTGACGCGGATCAGCCCACCTCCTTCCGTGTGATCGATGGCGTTCCCGATCAGGTTCGAGAGCACCTGAAGGATCCGGCTCGGGTCGACCGAGATCTCCTCGACACCGGCGGGGGCATGCGTTTCCAGCGTCAGAGACTTCGCCTCCGCCCGTGGCCTCGCCAGCTCGACGGCCTCGCCGAGCAGCGAGGAGGGATGCACCGGCCTGCGGTCCAGCGAGAGCTTACCGGACTCGATCCGGGTGACGTCGAGCAGGTTCTCGAGCAGGTCGGCCATGCGGGAAGCGGCGCGCTGGATTATGGACAGCTGTGGCCGCTTCTGGTCCTCGCTCAACGACTCGTCCTGCAGGAGACTGGCCGCCATGCGGATCGTGCTGAGCGGGTTTCGCAGGTCGTGGGAGACCACCGCCATCATGTCGTCCCGTGCCTGCACGGCCCGACGCGTCTCCTCGTTCAGCCGTCGCAGCTCCGCCTCGATCTCCCGCTGCGCTGTCACGTCCGTGTTGGTGCCGAACCAGCGGACGATCCGGCCCGCGTCGTCGCGGATGGGCAGCGCGCGGGACAGGAACCAGCGGTAGTCGCCATCATGCCGCCGCAGCGGGAAGGTGTCCTCCCACGGGTCGCCCGTCGCCCAGGAGTGGCTGATCCGCTCCACCACCCGGTCCACGTGGTCGGGATGGTGGAGCTTCCTCCAGCCCCACCCCTCAACCTCCTCGAGCGTGGTGCCGGTGTAGTCGTACCACCGCCGGTTGTACCAGAAGATCCTGCCCTCCGGGTCCGCCATCCATGCAAGCTGCGGGATGCTGTCGGCCAGGGTGCGGAACTGCTGCTCGCTGCGCTCGGCGGCTTCCCGGGCCTCGCGGAGGGGACGCAGGTCGGTGACGAACTCGGCCACCGAGTCCCCGTTCAGCATTGTGGCGCCCAGGAGGACCGGGATGCGGGTACCATCCCGGGCCACGAACTCCTTCTCGTAGCTGGCGCAGACGCCGTCCCGCTTCAGCGCCGCCACGGCCTCGGCATCCCGCTCGGCGTACTCTGGCGGGGTCAGGGTGTCCCACCGGATCCGCTCCCGCTCGAACTGCTCGGACGAGTAGCCCAGCATCGCGAGGGCCACGGGGTTCGCGTAGGTCAGGGCTCCCGCGAGGTCGCCCACCAACAGGCCGACCGTGCTGGCTTCCGCCAGTGTGCGGAACCGCGCTTCGCTACGCCTGACCTCCTCCTGCGCTCGCTTGCGCTCCGTCACATCGACGTTGACCGCGACCGCCCCCTGCAACGTGCCATCCTCACCGCGGATCGGGAGCGCGTAGTTGAGGATCCATTTCTCGCGCCCGTCGAGACACTGGATCCGCATCTCCTCGGGACCGGAGACTTCGCCGGTGGCCAGCGCGCGCGACATCCCCCACTCCTCCGACCTCACAGGCCGGCCGTCCGGCCACCGGGCCGTGTAGTCGTCGCCGTAGGTGGTGGGAGACTGCGACAGTGGGGTCTGCCCCTCCCAGATCCGCCGCGCGGCCTCGTTCGTGTGGAGCAGGCGACCTTCGGCATCCGCGATGAACACCCCCACGGGCAGGACCTCGAGCACCGCCTTCAGGTGCAGATCGCTCCGCAGCGCGTTCGCCCGGGCCTCCCGTCTCGCGATCTCCGCCTCCACAGCGTCGAGCTCCCGGCGCGCCGCCGCGATGTAGTCGGCGTGCGTCGGCTGCAGTTCCACCTGGGTGGCGAGGAGCTCGAGCACCCCGCGCACCGCGTGGAGCGGCCGGTCCAGCTCCTCGACCACCGCTGACACGGGCGGGCGCGCGAACCGGGGTGAGGTCCTGTATCGGCTCTCGATGCCGTGGGCGAGCGAAAGGGCCCAGCCCCAGGTGTGAACGCTCACGCGCTCGTTCGGGACGGAAAGATCGAGGGCCCCCACCACGGTGCCCTCCCCGTCCGTGAGGGGCACACCGATGCACGTCCAGCCGAGGTAGGCCTCCTGGAAATGCTCGGGTCCGATCAGGACCACGGGCTCGCCGGTCGCCAGGGCCGTTCCCACGCCGTTGGACCCGATATCGCGCTCGTGCCACGACGCACCCTCCAGCAGGTTCGTGCGACGCAGCTCGGGCCCCGGCAGGTCCGGACTCGAGAACAGCCGCAGAACCAGGCCGTCCGGGTCCGACACCGCCAGCACATGCGGCTGCCCACCGAGCGTGACGTGGACCTGCTGCACGACCGGCAGCGCGCTCTCCAGCAGAAGGGCGTGCCGCGAACAGGCTTCCGCCAGCCCGCTGGGGTCCGGAGCCTGCTCGGGAAGCCGGGAGGGATGGACGCCATACGACTGGCTGCGCCGCCAAGACGCGAGCACCACAGGCCGGACTCCCGGCGGCGAGGCATCGCCATCCAGGAACCGCTCACGGGCGGCCACGAGGTCCGGCATCTGAATGTCGGTCAGCGTAACGGGCGGCATGTGGACCGGCTCGATCGAGAACGCGGTGGATGGTCAACATGCGGCTGACCGGGTACAAAAATCAACTGTTTCGCGCGCCGCCCCGCCCCGGCGCTCCGGCGGGCGGCATGGGCCGCCTTGACCCGCTGATCCCCCGCCGCCTACCCTACCGGGAGCGTCCGAAGGCGCCCCACTTCCCGGCCCCGCGCAGCGAGCTCATGACCAAAGGCGACTCCACACCCGACCCGACGCCCCCCGGCCACGACCCGCTCCCCGTACGCCGCCTCTCCACCGAGGAGCTCGAGGCCGTGATCCGCCGCGCGGTGGAGCTGCAGACCGCCGCCGGCGGCAGCGAGGAGGGTGTGGCCGAGTCGGAGGTCGTCCGCATCGGCCAGGAGCTCGGACTGGAAGAGGCGCACGTGCGTCGCGCCATCACCGACATCCGCGGCCGGCCGCCGCGGGAAGGCGGCCTGCTGGCGCGGGTGATGGGTCCCGGCCGGGTCCGGGCGGCGCGCACCATCCGACGCCCCGCCGCCCAGCTCGGCGCCCTGCTGGAGGACTACCTGGTCGAGTTCGAGCTGATGCACCCGCACCGGCGGTTCCCGGACAGGACGCGCTATGTCCGCGACGAGAGCTTCGCCGCGGGCGTGAGCCGCTTCACCCGCAGCTTCGGCACCCGCGAGCCGCGGCTGGACCTGAAGCAGCTCGACGTCGGGGTCTCCCGCGTGGACGAAGACACAGCGTTCGTCGAGCTCTCCATCGACCTCTCGGGCGAGCGGACCGGGTACGCCGCCGGGGGCGCGGCGCTGGGCACGGCGACCAGCGTTCCCACCGTCCTGTTCCCGCTCGTGACCGGCGCGCCGGACGCCCTCGTCCTGGCCGCGATCCCTATCTTCGGGGGCTGGATGGCGGGGATGCGCGCCGGCTATCGGTACAGCGCCCGGCAGGTGCAGGAAAAGCTGGAGAGCTTCCTCGACCGGGTCGAGCACGGGGACCTGAAGATCTCCGCCGACCGCGACGGTACCTGGGCCGACGCGCTGAAGCGGCTCAAGCGGCCGTTCTGATCGACCCCGTCCGGATGCGACCGTCCACCTCCGCGACCAGGGATAGGGTCAGGGCTCCGGCGACGCGGAGAGCAGCGACGATGAAGGGCTCGATCGCGGGCGCAGCATCGGGAGCACGACGCGGCGCCGGCGAAGCCCGCCGGGTTCGCGCACATAAGTTCGTGCGGGGCTGAGCCTTGCCGGACGGGGGGGCGACGGCTATGCTCGGGGGCAATGGGCGCGAAGCTGCGTTTCGATCGGCACGAGCTGGCCGGTTCGCTGGGGGACCTCGGCGTCGTGCTCCCCCTCGCCGTCGGGCTCGTGGTCGTGAACGGGATGGACGCGACCGGCCTCCTGCTCAGCGTCGGCCTCCTCTACATCCTCTCGGGTCTCTACTTCGGCGTGACCGTCCCCGTCGAGCCGATGAAGGTGATCGGGGCGTACGCCATCGCCAGCGCCACGCCGGCCCTGCAGATCACCGCGGCGGGGCTCTGGATGGCCGTGCTGCTCCTTGCCCTGGGGCTCTCCGGGAGCCTCACGTTCGTCTGCCGGATCGTGCCGCGCTCGGCCGTGCGCGGCGTCCAGCTCTCGACGGGCGTTCTCCTGCTGGTCCAGGGCATCGGCTTCATGCTCGGCACCACCACGCTCCAGCGCTCACAGGGAGCGGCCGAGCCGTTCCTGGACGTGGGCGCCCTCGGCCCGGTGCCCGGAGGGCTCGCCCTGGGGCTCGCCGCCGTGGTGCTGATTCTCGCCTTGCTCGAGAACCGGCACGCTCCGGCCGCCCTGGTCGTGATCGTGCTGGGGTTCCTGGCCGGGGCGGTGCTGGGCGGCGCCGAGCGACTGGGGGCCTACGCCCCCGGACTGCACCTGCCGCCCCTGCTGCCGTTCGGCCTGCCCACGGCGAGTGACCTCGTCATCGGCCTCACGGCCCTGGCGATCCCCCAGCTGCCCATGACCATCGGCAACGCCGTGGTGGCGCAGGCGGACCTGACCCGGGAATACTTCGGCGAGGACGCCGCCCGGCGCAGCTCGCCCCGGGCCCTGGCCGTGTCCATGGGGCTGGCCAACATCGGGGCGGCCGCGGTGGGAGGCATGCCCATCTGCCACGGAGCCGGCGGCCTCGCCGCCCACTACCGGTTCGGCGCCCGGACCGCCGGGTCGAACCTCATGATCGGGGGCCTCTTCGTGGCCGGCGCGCTCCTGCTGGGCGGCACTTCCATACGGCTGCTCATGCTGCTGCCGCTGGGAGTGCTGGGAGCGCTCCTCTGCTTCGCCGGCGTTCAGCTGGCCCTCTTGATCCTGGACATGCGGGAGCGGGAGGACCTGCTGGTGGTCGTGACCATGCTCGGCGTCACTCTCGCCACCAACCTCGCCTTCGGGTTCGGCGTCGGCATCGCTCTCGCCTACCTGCTGAGGCACACGCCGCTCCGAATCTGACCGGCCCGGCCGGGCCGGTGGCGACTACCCCTCGTCCGCGAAGAGCTGTACCAGGTTCAGGATCGTGCACGTCGACTGGGCCAGCACGCGCGTGGAGATCCACTCCGAGGGGCCGTGGAAGTTCACTCCTCCGGCGAACACATTGGGCGTGGGCATCCCGAGCTCGGTGAGCCGCGAGCCGTCCGTCCCGCCGCGGATCGGCTCGAGCCGCGGCTCGATCCCGGCGGCGCGAACCGCCGCCTCGAGCCGGGCGGCGATCCCGGGATGACGGCTGAGCACGTCGTACATGTTCCGGTACTGCTTCGTGATCTCGACCGTCACGTCGAGGCGGGGCTCCTCCGCCATGAGGCCGGCGCACATCCGGTGGAGCCGGCGGCCCCGTTCCTCGAGGACCTCCGTGTCGAAGTCCCGGAGGATGAGCTGCAGTGTGCAGGAGGCGGCGTCACCGGACGCGTTGACGGGGTGGTAGAAGCCTTGCCGCCCGTCCGTGGTCTCCGGCGCCTCGGCCATGGGCAGGCGGTCCAGCAGCTTCCCCATCCAGGTCAGCGCGTTCACCATCCTGCCCCGGGCCGTGCCCGGGTGGACCGACACCCCGGTGAACGTGAGCACGGCCTTGTCGGCGGAGAACGTCTCCACGTTGACCTCGCCCGAGAAGCTCCCGTCGACGGTGAAGGCGACGGGACAGTCGAAGCGCTCGAGCGGGAAGCGGTCGGCGCCCCGGCCGATCTCCTCGTCGGGGTTGAAGCACACCCGGATCGTGGGCCGCCGGATCTCCGGCTCCCGTACCAGGATCTCCAGCGCGCCCATGATGGCCGCGATGCCGGACTTGTCGTCGGCGCCGAGGAGCGTGCGCCCGTCGGTGGTGATGATCGTGTCACCGAGACACTCGGCGAGCTCGGGCGTGTCGGCGGGGTCCAGCACGATGCCGTGGCCGACGTCAATGATGCCGCCGTCGTAGTCCTCCACCAACCGCGGGGTCACGCCGGTGCCGTTGAAGGCCGGGGCCGTGTCGATATGCGCGCACAGGCCGATGCGCCCCGGGGCCGTGCCGGGCAGCTCGGCGAGGACGTAGCCGTTGTCGTCCATCGTGGGCTCGGGCTCGCCCACGCCGCCGAGACCCAGCTCCTTCAGCTCGTCCACCAGCCGCTTCCCCAGCTCGAGCTGCCTCGCGGTGCTTGGGCAGCTCTCGCTCGTCTCGTCGGACTGGGTGTCGAAGCGGACGTAGTCGAGGAACCGCTCCACCACGCGGGTTCGGCTCAGGACGTCGGACGGGTCGTCGAAGGCGCGCATGGGCGTGTCTCCAGAGAGTCGTTGTATGGAATCTGCGACCAACGTTCGGCAAGGTAACGCGCGGCATGCCCGGATGGCGAAAAGCCGGCGGCGAAAGCTGCCTGGCGAAGGTCGCGAGCCGCGGTCGCTCTGCGCCAGGTGGTGGCGCCGCGGCGCTCCGACCCAGATACTTCCCCGTGACGTTCGTCGCCCACCCTTGACGCCGAGGGGAGATCATGGAGAAGAGAAGCTCGTTTCCGACCGTGTTCTGGGTCGCCAACTCCATCGAGGTCCTGGAGCGGTTCGCGTACTACGGCATCTATTTCGGCTTCGGCATCTACATGGCTTCGCTGGGCTACACCCGGGCCCAGCTGGGGATCGTCCAGAGCCTGTTCCTGCTGCTTTCCTACGGGATCCCCGTCGTTTCCGGCACGTTCGCTGACCGCTTCGGCTTCAAGAAGGTCCTGATCGTATCCTACCTCGCGTACCTGCCGGCCATCCTCCTGCTGATCCTCACGGAGTCCTACTCGGGGATCGTGCTGACCATGCTCTCGATCGGCCTGGCCGCAGGCATCTTCAAGCCCCTCATCGCCGGCACCGTCCGGGCGGTCACGGACAAGACGAACAAGACGCTGGGCTTCGGCATCTTCTACGCGATGGTGAACGTGGGCGGCTCGTTCGGGCCCATCGTCCTGGGCAAGCTCCGGGCGATCTCGTGGGACTACGCCTTCATGGCGGCGGCCGCGTGCATCGTGCTCATGCTGCTCATCACGATCTTCTTCTACGAGGAGCCGCCCCGCGAGATCGAGGGCGAAACCCTCGGCAAGAAGCTCAAGGACATCGGGGTGGCCCTCTCGGACTTGCGGTTCACGGCCCTCCTGGTCCTGCTGGGCGTCGCCTTCTGGCTTCCCTTCTGGGCCTTCTTCAATCTCTGCGCCGTCTACGTGGACGGGAACCTGGACACGGCCCGGCTCTACCAGCAGATGCAGGCGGCGCTGGGCACGCCCCTGGCCAACTTCTTCTCCCAGGTGGACGAGCAGGGCACCCGGCGGATCCTGGGGGAGACCATCGCCCACACCGGCTGGATCATCATGATCCTCCAGGTGGGGGTCTCCAGGGTGGCGCAGGGGTTCAAGGCCATGCCCACCTTCCTGGTCGGGCTCCTGCTGATCTCCGCCGGCTTCGCGGTGATCGGGCTGGCCAACGTCACGGCCCCGGCGGTCATCTTCCTGGGAATCCTGATCTTCGCGGTGGGCGAGATGGTCTCCTCGCCCCGCATCCAGGAGTACATCACCTGGGTCGCCCCCAAGGAGAAGGCCGGCCTCTACATGGGAATGAACTTCCTCGCCATCATGGTCGGCGCGGCGCTGAGCGGCGTGACCTACACGTCGCTCTGGGGCACCTTCGAGGCCACGGGCAACCCCGAGTACGTCTGGTACACGCTGGGCGCGCACACGCTGCTGGGCATCGCCGTTCTCGTGATCTTCATGAAGACGGTGGGCCAGCCCGAGGAGCGGGAAGAATGAGCGACACGGAGCTGATCCGGGAGAAGATCGAGCAGGCGGTGGGGATCCTGGGCGAGTACGACGTGGACTGCTGGATCACGTTCGTCCGGGAGAGCGGCACCATGCGGGACCCCATGCTGGACTACCTGTGTCCGGCCGACATGACGTGGCACTCGGCGTTCATCGTCACCCGCTCGGGAGACACCCACGCCATCGTGGGACAGATGGAGAGGCAGACCGTCGCCGAGCTCGGCGTGTGGGGGCGGGTCACGGGCTACGTGGAAGGGATCCGGGGCGAGCTCCTGCCCTACCTGAAGTCTCTCGACCCCGCCTCCATCGCCGTGAACTACTCGCGGACCAGCGAGGTGTGCGACGGGCTCACCCACGGCATGTACCTGCTGCTGGAGGAGATGCTCGCCGAGGTCGGGCTGCGCGACCGGCTCGTCTCCGCCGAGCAGGTGGCCTCCAGTCTGAAAGCCCGGAAGACCGCCACCGAGGTCGACCGCATGCGGGAGGCCATCGGCCACACGCTGGACATCTTCGACAAGGTGACGGGCTACATCGAGCCCGGGAGGACCGAGAAGGAGATCGCCGCCTTCATGCGCCGGGAGGCGGAGGCCCGGGGGCTGGCGTACGGCTGGAATCCCGAGCACTGCCCGGCCGTCTTCACGGGGCCCGACACCGCGGGCGCCCACTACCGGCCCACGGACCGCCGCGTGGAGCGGGGCCACGTCCTCAACATGGACTTCGGCCTCAAGGTCCGGGACTACACCTCGGACCTCCAACGCACCTTCTACATCCTGGAGGAGGGGGAGACCGGGGCGCCACCCGAGGTCCGGGAAGGCTTCGACACCATCGTCGCCGCCATCGAGCTGGCGCGGCAGGCTCTGAAGCCCGGGGTCCAGGGGGTTTCGGTCGACGCCGTCGCCCGCGAGTACATCGTCGCGCAGGGCTACGAGGAGTACCCCCACGGCCTGGGCCACCAGGTGGGCCGGTTCGCCCATGACGGGACGGCGCTCCTGGGGCCGGCGTGGGAGAAGTACGCCGACAAACCGTTCGAGCCCGTCGAGGAGAACATGGTCTTCACCATCGAACCCCGGCTCACGGTGCCCGGCAGGGGCGTGGTGACCATCGAGGAGATGGTCCTGGTGACGGCCACGGGCGCCGAGTTCCTGTCGGAGC
>JBKGZE010000039.1:0-10572 GCA_046545735.1 Gemmatimonadota bacterium
GGGCACGGCGTCACGCTCATGAGCTGCCCCAGCATCGACCGCTGGACCCGCCGCACCTCCCCGCTCCCGCCGCACGTCTGGCAGGTGACCGGACGCGCGCCCTCCGCCGCGCCGCTTCCGCCACACCTGGAGCACGGGTCGAGCACGTTCACCCGCAGCGTCTTCTCCACGCCCGTGGCCACCTCGGCCAGGGTGATGGGGAGACGCAGGCGGGTGTCGGGGCCCGTCTGCGACCCGCCCCGGCGGCTGCGGCCGCGGCCACGCGGGCCGCCGAACAGGTCGTCCAGCCCGAACGCGCCGAAATCGCGCATGAAGATCTCGAGCGCGTCGCTGAAGTCGAAGCCGCCGAAGCCCCGGGCTCCCGGGCCGCCCTTCACGCCGGCATGACCGAAGCGGTCGTAGGCCGCGCGCTTCTCGGAATCGCGCAGCACCTCGTAGGCCTCGGTGGCTTCCTTGAACCGCTCCTCGGCCTCCTTCGACCCGCCGTTCCGGTCCGGGTGGTACTTCAGGGCCAGCTTGCGGTAGGCCCGCTTGATGGCGTCGCCGTCGGCTCCCCGCTCGACGCCCAGAACATCGTAGTAGTCGCGCATCCGGTCGCGTTCAGTCCCTCATGGTTGACTCATCGTTGTACGGCCGCGTGCCGTGCAGGTCCGAGACCAGACGGCTCGTGCTCTGCACGATGGCAACCACCCGGTCGTACGGCATCCGCGTAGGTCCGATTACCCCGATGACGCCTGACAGGTCACCCACGCGGTATTCCGACGTCACCAGGGTGAAGCTGTTCAGCTCGGGCTCCTCGTTCTCGGAGCCGATCCGGACCTGGAGCGATGGCTCCCCCGCGTGTCGTGCCAGCACGTTGGCCAGCAGCTCGCGACGCTCCGTCAGCTCGATCAACCCGCGAAGGTCCTGGCCGGACTCGAACTCCGGCTGGTTCGCCAGCACGCTCGTGTGGCCCAGGTGTACTTCGTCGCCCGTGAGGTCGAAGAACTCGTCCCCGGACTGCAGGAAGATGTTCAGCAGCTCGGTGGCCGACGCATCGGCCGGCGCCGCATCGCGCAGCCGATCCGGCAGCGTTCGCCGGATCGCGCCCATGCTCTGCCCGCCCAGACGCTCGTTCAGGACCACCGTCACCGCCAGGAGCGTCTCCCGCGGCACCGAGAGCGGCAGGTCCACGTACACCGTCCGCACGATGCCGTTTCGCAGCGTCAGCACGAGCAGGACCTTCTCGCTCGAAAGCGCCAGCAGCTCCAGTCGCTCCAGCACGACGTCGTCGACCGACGGCGCGATGGCCACACCCAGCTCGCCGGTCAGGAGCCCCAGGGCCTGGGTCGCCCGGCGAACCAGCCGCTCCAGCGGGCCGCACTCCTCTCCGAGCTCCTTTCGCAACTGCGCCTGCTGCGCCTTCGTCAGCCTCCGGGGCCGCATCAGCGTGTCCACGTAATAGCGGTACGCCAGGTCCGTCGGGATCCGGCCCGCCGAGGTGTGGGGATGGAAGAGAAAACCCTTCTCCTCCAGATCCGCCATCGTGTTTCGGACCGTCGCCGGCGATACGCCGAGATTGTAGCGCTTCGCCACCGTCCGGCTCCCGGCGGGCTCCGCCGTCTCGACATACGCACGGATCACTGCGTTCAGGACGTCGCGTTCCCGTTCTGTCAGCCCTGTTTCACTCATCATCGTCGATGCGTGTGCTCGTCGAGTCCCGGTCAGCGGGTGCGGTACCGCGGACCCGTGCGCCGCCGTAACCTGATAATGTCGCGACCCCGCCGCTCCATCTCAAGCCGCCTCGTCCAGCTCCACCGTCAGCCGGTCGAGGAGGAGCCAGCCCTCGAGCGACAGCCGAACGCTCTCTGCGTCCGGGAGCACCCAGCCGCGCTCCTGCCACTCCTCCACCACCCGCGACTGCGCCGCGCTCAACGACGCCCGTGGCAGCCCTTCCCGCGTCCGGAGCCCGAGCCAGATCGCCTCCAGCCGCGCGGACTCCGGCTCCACCTTCTCGTGCCCGGCCCGCCCGCCCCGACCGGCCATCACCGCTTCCCGGTACGCTCGCCAATCCCGGTGGTTCCACCACCGCTCCGGCGCCACGAACGAATGCGCGCCGCTACCCAGCCCCAGATACGACACGCCGCGCCAGTACGCCGCGTTGTGGCGCGACTCGCTGCCCGGGCGCGCGAAGTTGGACACCTCGTAGTGGTCGTACCCCGCGGTGGTGAGTCGCTCGGCCACCCGCAGGTACTCCTCCCGGTACCGCCCATCCTCGGGCACCACCTCGCGCCCCTCTGCCACCCACCGTCCCAGCGGCGTCTCCGGCTCCACCGAGAGGCCGTATACGGAGACGTGATCGGGCGCCAGCGCCACGAGCCGGTCCAGGTCGTCATCCAGGTCCCGGCCCAGCCGCTCCGGGAGCCCGAAGATCAGGTCCAGGCCCAGGTTCTCGAAGCCCGCGTTCCGCGCCGTGGCCACCGCCCGGGCGGGGCCGTCCGGCCCGTGCCTTCGGCCCATCCACCGCAGGCTCGGCGCGTGGAACGTCTGGGCGCCCAGGCTCACCCGATCGACCCCGGCCGCACGCCAGTCCGCGGCCAGCTCCGGCGTGAAGCTCTCCGGGTTCGCTTCCGCCGTGAACTCGGTCAGCGAGTCGAGCGAGACACGGGCCGAGATCGCGTCCACCATCCGCCCGACCGCCCCCGAGCCCAACAGCGACGGCGTGCCGCCCCCGAGATAGACGGTCTCGAGAGGCAGCCGCTCGGCCCAACCCCGCGCCGCCGCCATCCCGTCCAGCTCCCGACCCAGCGCCTCCACCCACGCGGATACCGGCGGATCCGCCGCGACGGTCACGGCGAAATCACAGTAGTTGCACCGGCGGGCGCAGAACGGAGCATGGACGTACAGGTGTCTCGGCTTCACACCATCAGGTACCCGCCGGGACGACCGGGGTTCGGCCGCCCTCGGCGCGTACGAACCGCATACCCGACAGCTGTCGAACGTGCCCCCGCACCTCCAACGACAGCAGCGAGGCCAGACTCCGGTGCGCGGCCAGCCCCGCCGCCGCCGCCACCTCGTCGATATGCCGCGGCTCCCGGCCGACCGCCCGCCAGAGGGCCAGCCCCTGCCCTTCCAGCTCGGCCGGCGGAATCTCCGCCTCCACATCGTCGGGCGGCAGCGGCAGATCCAGCTCCAGAAGGATCTCGCGCGCGCTCGTCACCAGGTGCGCACCATCCCGGATCAGCTCGTTGGCGCCCACGCTCTGCGGGTACCCGATCGGGCACGGCACGGCGAACACCGTCGCGTTTCCCTGGCTCGCATGCCTGGCCGTGATCAGCGCGCCGCTCCGGGGCGGCGCCTCCACCACCACCACCCCCTCCGCCAGCCCCGCGATGATCCGGTTGCGGCGTGGATAATTGTGGCCGATCGGTGGCGTTCCCGGGAGCTGCTCCGTCAGCAGCAGGCCTTCGCGGCCGATGGCCTCCTGGAGACGCGTGTGCTCGCGTGGGAAGGCGACATCGATGCCGCACCCGACGACGGCGACGGTGCGTGCGGGGCCGGCGGCCCTGTGGGCGACGCCGTCGATACCGCGGGCGAGCCCGCTGATCACGGTGACTCCGGCAGCGGCGATTCCCCAGGCGATCCTCTGCGCGGCGTCGCGGCCGTAGGAGGTGCTGTTCCGGGTACCGACCACGGCGACCATGGGCGTCCGGAGGAGCTCGAGCCGGCCGCGGGCGAAGAGCGGACACGGAGGCTGGTGGACGGCGCGGAGTGCGGGTGGATACGCGGCGTCGTCCGGAAGGAGCACGTGAATGGCGTCTCGTTCGATCGTCTCCTGAGCCCGGCGGGCCCAGCCCCGAGCCCGCTCGACCTGGCCGGGCGCGAGGCGTTTCCGTACCGCCCGGGTCATGGCTTCCAGGGCGGGGACCGGTCCCTCGAGGGATCCCAGGGCGTGCCGGAGCCGGCCGCCGCCGAGCTGGGGGAGGGTGGCGGCTTCGAGGAGGGCGGTGAGGACCTCCGGCGGTGGCCGGACGGGCGGGCTCAGGGGCGCCACGGCTCGGGCTCCTCCCGGGCGGCCTCCTCCACCTCGGCCCTCAGCCGCTCCCACACGGCCTCCTTCCACTCCGCCACGCCCCGGCCGGAGACCGCGGAGAGGACGAATGTGCCCCAGGCTCTGCGGGCGTCCGGCGGCTCGGCCTCTTCGTCCGGGCCGAGCAGATCGGCCTTGCTGATGACGAGGCTGAACGGCTTTTCGGCCAGCTCGGCGGAATACTCCTCCACCTCGGCCCTGAGGGTGGCCAGCTCGGCCGCGGGATCCTCGGAATCGACGGGGATCATGAACGCCAGGAGCCGGGTCCGCTCGATGTGCCGCAGGAACTGCAGGCCCAGCCCCTTCCCTTCGTGCGCGCCCTCAATGATGCCGGGGATGTCGGCGAGCACGAAGGTGCGGTTCCCGGAAAGCTCCACGACGCCGAGATTCGGCTTCAGGGTCGTGAACGGGTAGTCCGCCACCTTGGGTCGGGCGGCCGAGACCGCGGACAGGAGCGTCGACTTGCCGGCGTTCGGGAACCCGACCAGCCCCACGTCGGCGATCAGCTTCAGCTCCAGGCGGATGTGACGCTCCTCACCCATCTCGCCGGGCTCCCACTGCCGGGGCGCGCGGTTGGTGGGGGAGGCGAACGCGGCGTTCCCCCGGCCGCCCCGGCCGCCCCTGGCCACCACGAGCCGGTCGCCCGGCTCCAGCAGCTCGCCCAGGTGCTCGCCCGTCGCCGCATCGGACACGTAGGTCCCCGGCGGGACCCGCAGCTCCAGATCCTCTCCGCTCTTTCCCGTGCGGTTCTTGCCCTCGCCGTGCTGACCTCGTTCCGCGCGGTAGTGCTCCTGGTAGCGGTAGTCCAGCAGCGTGCTGAGCTGCTCGTCGGCGACCAGCACCACGTCGCCGCCCCGCCCGCCATCGTCGCCGGACGGGCCGCCCCGGGCTACGTACTTCTCGCGCCGGAATGCTTCGGCCCCCGCGCCTCCCGGGCCGCCGTACACGTGGATCGTGGCCTCATCAACGAACATCCGTACTCTCCTCCCCGTGACCTCCGACCTGCCATCATCGCTCGACGACGTCCGGCCCCGCTGCGCCGTCCGCTGGCGAGCCCCCGGGCTGCCGCTGGCGGACCCGCTCCCACACACCGGCCGCGACCGTGGCGCGTGCGGTACCGACCATGGGCGCCACCTCCGCGAGTACGGCCGCGACCTCGTCCGCCGAGGCGCCCACGTTGAGGCACCCGCGCAGGTGCGCGTGGAGCTGCCTGTGGGCATCGATGCCGCTCAGCAGCGCCACGATGCACAGCTCCCGGAGCCGCAGCTCCAGCCCGGGACGGCCCAGCACTTTCCCGTACCCCTCGACCACGGCCCATCGATCCAGGTCCGGGTGGATCCCGGCCATCACCTCCCGCAGCGCCTCGTACTGGTGGGCGTACACCGCCCGACAAACGTCCTCACCACGAGCCCGCCATGCCGCCGGGTCGGCCGGTGCCGCCGCCGGTGGCGGCCGCCCGGTCTGGCGACGCCAGAGTCCGAGCGCGTTCAACGCAACCGGGTACCCGAGGAACAGGTAGCCCTGCAGCAGGACCTCTTCCGCCGCACCCGGGTCCACCGCCGCGGCTTCGTCCATCGCGGCCTCGAGCGTGTCAGCGTCCGCCGTCAGCGCCGCGGACAGCCGGACCAGGGCCCGTGTCCGGGCGTCCAACCCGCTTCGCCTGCCGGTCACCGCTCCTCCACGGTCTCGCCGCCCCGCCCGGTTCCGCCGCCGCGGTTCACGCCGTGCCTCCGGGCCCGGCCAGCTCGACCCGGGCCCGGATCTCGCCCACGGCCTCGTCGCGCGTGTTCCGGATCACCGGACGGAGCCACCGATCGAGCATCCGGCGCTGCGCACCCTGGATCCATTCGAGCGCGTCCAGCACCGCCACCAGCGCCGGCTCCACCGCCCGCGGCGCACCATCCCGGACCTTCACGCCCATGCCCCACCCGCGGTCGCGGGCCGCGACGGCGTACACGCCCTCGGCGCCGACCTTCGCGATGACGCGTCCGGCCGTGGCCTGGATCACGGCGGTGCACAGGCGCCCCGTGCCACCCACGACGTCCGGGTGTCGCCCCATGGCGTCGAGGACCCGGGCCGCCGGACCGGCTCCATCGGCGGCGAGCCGGGCGAAGGCCCGGGCGACGCCGGAGAGCGGGACCGCGAAGGTCACCACGCCGCACCCGTCGACGCCGGTCGGGATGTCGGCGCCGTCCACACCGCTCCAGCGCTCCACCTCGCGTTTCACCCGCTCCTGCACGGGGTGCCCGGCCAGCTGGTAGCCCTCGATCGGCCAGTCGTGGGTCCGGGCCAGCGCGAGCATCCCGGCGTGCTTCCCCGAGCAGTTGTTGTGGACTCGGCCGGGTGCGCGCCCCGATTCCCGCAGGGCCCGGGCCGACTCGCGGTGGAACGGCTCATGGGGACCGCACGCCAGCGCCGCTTCGTCCAGGCCGATCCGGTCCAGGAGCGAGCGCGCGAGCGCCACGTGGCGGGCTTCGCCGCTGTGCGAAGCGCAGCAGAGCGCCAGCTCTTCCTCGGTGATCCCGAAACGCTCCACCACCCCGTCCGCCACCAGCGGCAGCGCCTGCAGCGGCTTGATCGCCGATCGGGTGAACACGGGCTCTTCCGTACGTCCCGCCCACGCCACTGCCCGCCCGTCGTCATCGACGACCGCGACCTCCACCTCGTGGACGGACTCTACGGCTTCGCCGCGCGTCACCTCGACCCACACTCGTCCGCCCCGCACCTGACTCCTCATCCGTGTCCCCTCAAGTGTGCACGTGCTCGCCGCAACAATCCA
Source organism: Gemmatimonadota bacterium (assembly GCA_046545735.1). Lineage (GTDB taxonomy): Bacteria > Gemmatimonadota > Gemmatimonadetes > Longimicrobiales > RSA9 > JAWVYT01. Next base: position 6,849 of record JBKGZE010000039.1, read on the forward strand.
TGGCCCGATCGGTCAACCGGTGGATCGGCTGCGACGCAGAACGCCAACGCCGATCCCCACCAGCACCAGCGCGCCGCCCAGCAGCAGCTGGACGGTCGGTCTCTCGCGGATGCCGGGCAGCCACCAGGCCAGGATTGTGGCGCCGATCGGCTCGCCGAGCAACGTGAGGTTGACCACGTACGCCGGCACGTAGCGCAGCGCATAGTTGGCGCCCGTGTGGCCGAGCATCATCGGCCCGGCCGCGAGCGCGAGGAAGACGAGCCAGTCGGAGGACGGGTAGCCGGTTACCGCCACCCCCGGGTGGGCCGCGGCCGCGCCGAGCAGGATCGCGGCCGCCACGCCGTACACGACCGCGATGTAGCTCCACAGGTCGAGCCGCTGCCGCAGGCGACGACCGATCACGTAGTAGAGAGAAACGAAGACGGCGCCCGCCACCGCCAGCAAGTCGCCCAGGAGCGGCTCGGCCCCGCCGCCGAAGTCTCCCCAGCCGATCACGGCCGCGCCGACCACCGCCACCCCGATGCCGGCCCACTGCCGCCCCGTCGGCCGTTCGCCCAGGAAGGCGATGGAGAGGAGCGCGACGAACACCGGCTGGGTGTTCACCAGCACCACGGAGCTGGCCACGGTCGTGTAGGACAGCGAAGCGATCCAGCTCCAGAAATGGCCGGCCAGAAACGCTCCCGACGCGGTGGCCAGCAGCCAGTCGCGACCGCTCAGCGCCCGGATCGCCCGCCCCCGGTCGCGGAGCAGCACCACCACGGCGATCAAGAGGACGGAGAAGGCCACGCGCCACGCGGCCACGGCCAGCGCCGGCGCGGTGGCGTAGCGGACCAGCGGGCCGCCCCAGCTCATGGCCAGTACGGCGATCACGAGGACTCCCGCCGGCGGGAGCGGCCGTTGATCCGGTCGCGTCACGTTACATGAGTTCGAGGATGGCGCCGGCGTTCACGGCCACGAGCCGGAGCCCCAGAGCGAGGAATATGATCCCGAAGAGCATCCGCAGTCTGCGCGCGCTCAGCTTCTGGTTCACGTGCGCGCCCGCAACGGTGGTAGGTCCAGGTGCCCACGGCGGAGGTGGGAACGATCAACGAAGAGGAGGGGCACGATGAGCACCCCTCCTCCGATTCCCGCCAGTCCCGACAGGAAGCCGATCAGGAGCCCGGCGCCGGTCGTTGTGATCAGGATCCAGAGCGTCACATCAGAACGGGTGTGGCGCCGACCCCGACCCGTCCATGACGTCTACGTGGGACTCCGCGCCCAGCGTCAGCTCGTGACGGGCCGCATAGTCCGGCAAGAGGGCGAACAGGGACTCGGCGTCCTCCGCGGCCTGCAGCAACTCGATGGCCGTCCGTACCTGCGCGTCGTCCTGCATCAGCCGCTTCCAACCCTCCTCGCGACTGAACTCGGCCACGCTGATCTCGTTCGCCAGCCGGTCGGCCAGGAACGACTCGGCGCCGTCGAACACCTCCCGCTCGATCTCCAGACCCTCGCTCACGAGCAGGCGATGGAACCCGTCGAGCATGGCCTCCGTCACCGTGAAACCGGGGTCCAGCTCGTGATCGTGCGCGTAGTCCACGGCGTAGCGGTAGAGCAGGTTGTTGAAGACGGCCCACTCGCCCTGAATCGCTTGGACCAGCCGCTGCTCCGCCAGCGTGAGCGTGTCCCTCACGATCAGGTCCGGCGTAATCCCACCGCCGCCCAGCACCTCACGCCCCGCGTCGGTGCGGTAGATCGGCACGTCGTCCTCGCGTTTCTCCTCCACATCCCGGGCATCGTCGGGGACGATCTCCACCGACCCGGTCTCATCCTCCCGCAGCGCCCGCGCGGAACTGCCGATCCCGTACGGCTTCTGGATGCTCCGGCCCGAGGGCGTGTACCAGCGCGCCGTGGTCAGCTTGAGGATGTTGCGGCCCGGCAGCTCGAACAGCGTCTGCACCGAGCCCTTCCCGAAGCTCGTCTCCCCGATCAGCACGGCGCGGTCGTGATCCTGGAGCGCTCCCGCCACGATCTCCGTGGCCGAGGCGCTCCGCGGGCCCACCAGCACCGCCAGCTCCAGGTCCGGGAACTGATCGCCCCGGCTCGCCCGGAAGATCTGGTTCTGCTGCGGACCCCGCCCGCGCGTCTCCAGCACCAGCTGACGACGGTCCAGGAACAGGTCCGCCACGCTCATCCCCTGCTCCAGGAGCCCACCGGTGTTCCTGCGCATGTCCAGCACCAGCGACTCCATTCCCCGCTCACGCAGCCGGTTGATCGCGTAACGGAGGCTGTCGGTGGCCGAGGTGCTGAAGACGGTCAGCTCGATGTAGCCCACGTCATCCGTGAGCATGTAGGCTGCGGGGACGGCGGTGAGCTCGATCTCGCCCCGGGTGATCTCGAACGGAATCGGCTCCTCCACGCCCAGGCGGTTGACCGTGATGTTCACGGTGCTGCCCTTGGGCCCACGGAGCACCGAGACCGCCTTGTCCGTGGTCCAGTCCCGGGTCGACTCGCCTTCCACCCGGATGATCCGATCGCCCGCCATCAGACCCACCCGCTCGGCCGGCGAGTTGGGGAGCGGCGACAGCACGGTCAGCCAGCCGTCCCGGATGTCGATCTCGATCCCGAGCCCGCCGTACTCACCCTGCGTCTGCATCCGCAAGCTCTCGTAATCCTCCGGCGTCATGAAGGTCGAGTGGGGATCGCCGAGCTCGTCGAGCATCCCGTCGATCGCCATCTGGTATAGCTGCTCCCGCTCCGTATCCTCGACGAACTGGGACGAGACATGGTCGATCACTTCTTCCAGCAGCCGCGCCTGGAAGTACACGTTCTTCTGCGGGTCCACACCCTCCTGCAGCAGCCAGCCTCCGCTCGCCAGCCCCAGAACGGCCACCATGACCGGCGTCACCAATGATCGCTTGATTCTCATCCCGCCTCCGTACGCGTATCGCTCACCGCACTCTCTAACCCGACACCGAGCCGAAGGTTTCTGGGAAGCGGCGCTCCAGCAGATCGACGACCATCCCGTGTACCGACTCCGGCGAACCGGCGGCATCGACCCGCTCGACCCGGGCATCCTCTTCCGCGAGCAAGCGGTATGCCTCCGCCACCGTCCGATGGAACGTTGTCCCCGCCCTCTCGATCCGGTCCGGCCCCGCCCCCGCCGACGCCTGCCGGGCTACACCCACGTCCGGATCGATGTCCAGCAGCACCGTCAGGTCCGGCTCCAGGCCGCCCGTGGCGAACCGGTTCATCCGCTCCACCTCCTCGAACGGGAGCGCACGCCCGTGCCCCTGGTAGGCCAGCGTCGACAGGTGGAACCGGTCCGTGACCACCACCCGCCCTGCCTCCAGAGCCGGGCGGATGACCGTCTCCACCAGAGTGGAGCGCGACGCGAGCATGAGCAGCAGCTCCGTCCGCGGCGAGAGCGACTCCGACTCCAGCAGGATCCGCCGCACCTCCTCCGCCACCGGCGTACCCCCCGGCTCCCGGGTCAGCAGCGGATCGCGCCCCCGCCCGCGCAGCCACTCCGCCAGCAGCCGGACCTGCGTGGTCTTCCCCGCACCCTCCGGCCCCTCGAACGCGATGAGCACTCCACTCACCCTACACCGCCCCCTATGAGGTCTGAGAGCCAAAACCCGAGCCACCAGCCACGAGCCCGAGCCACAAGCCACGAGCCACCAGCCACGAGCCACGAGCCACCAGCCACGAGCCACCAGCCACCAGCCACGAGCCACCAGCCACGAGC
>JBKGZE010000040.1:0-10532 GCA_046545735.1 Gemmatimonadota bacterium
GGAGCTGGAGGCCGCGGCCGGAGAGATGGACCTCGCCGTCCGCACGACCGAGCTCACGCCGCTCCTGCCGAGCCTACCGGGCGTCGGGGCCGTGGATGAGGCCGTGGACTGGGTGTTCGAAGAGGAGGCCAGGCCGGGGGAGGTGAGCCCTGTGTTCGAGAACGACCGGTCATACTACCTCGTCGAGATGATCGAGCGCGAAGAGGCTCGGGCCCTCACGCTGGAGGAGGCCCGTCCATCGATCGAGGCGATCCTCCGCAACGAGCGGAAACGGGAGCGCACCCGGGACATGGGCCGCGAGCTCATCGACCGCCTGGAGGCGGGGGCCACGCTGGACGAGGCCGCCGAAGCCATGGGTCTGTCCGTCCGCGAAGCCGGCCCGTTCACCCGTCTCGACTTCGTCCCTGGCGTGGGCTCCGGCAACGCCGCCATCGGCGCGGCCTTCGGGCTGGAGGTCGGCCAGGTCAGTGATCTCCTGGAGACGCCGGACGCCTTCTTCGTGATCCAGGTCACCGACCACGACCCGGCCGACCGGGACGCATGGGAGCAGCAGATCGAGCAGCAGCGCCGGCAGGTGCTGGCCGCGCTGCAGAGCCAGCGGGTCGACCAGTTCCTGGACGCCCTCCGCGAGCAGGCGGATGTGGTGGACGAGCGGGCGGAGGTGCTCCGCCCCACCGACCAGGCGGGCTTCTAGTACGGATCCCGCCCAGGAAAAACGCCCCGGACGGCGCGCGCCGTCCGGGGCGTTTTTCTGCCGGTCCGAAGCCGCGGCTACTCCTCCCGGGGCTTCTCCGGGGTCGGACGCGTGGAATCGACCTCTCTCGGCCGCTCTTCCCGCGGCGGGGATTCCGCCCGGGGCGCCTCGGAGCGGGGCAGGTCCCCGCGCGTGCGATCGCTGGGCCGGTTGATCTCGCCCTCGATCTCCCGGACCGAGCCCTTGAACTCGCGGATCCCCTTCCCGAGCGCCGACCCGATCTCCGGGAGCCGCTTGGCCCCGAAGACGAGCAGCAGCACGGCGAGGATCAGGATGACTTCCCAGACGCCCACGCTACCGAACCCCGGCATGACTCTTCTCTCCGTATCCCGACACTAGAACCACCACGAACGCATGATGAGCGCCACGATCACGATCCCGATCAGGCTCAGCACGTTCAGGTTCAGGACGAGCGGTCCGATGACGAAGGCCACGGCCACCAGATCGACGCCCAGCGGGCCGAGCGAAGCGGACACCGTGGTCGTCAGAAACTCCCGTCCCGCACTGTCTGGAAGGTAGCGGGTCGCCAGCTTCGTGAACAGCGCTCCGAGAAAGAGCCCGATGATCACCGCCCACACGATTCGTGGGAGGGCGCGTCGCCGTGGTCCCAGCATCAGCCTACCTCGCTCACCGTTCGAGCTCCCGTCATCGTGTCCGTTGCACCACGTAGCGTATGGCCGCGCCGAGGGCGTCCGTCGCATCTCCTGAGGGCAGCTCGGCCAGCGCCTCGGCCGCCCGCTCGCCGAACTCGTCGGCCCGCGCCCGTGCATACTCGAGCCCGCCATGCTCGGCGCTCAGCTCGATCACCCGCCGGATCCCCCGGTCCGTGGGCTCCGGGCCGGCGAAGAACCGCTCGACCTCGCGGCGGGCGGACGCGTCCATCCGCCGCAGGGCGGCGATCAGCGGGAGCGTCATCTTGTGCTCCCGGAGGTCGTGACCCGTGGGCTTCCCGGTGGCCTCCTCGCTGGCCGTGTAGTCCAGAAGGTCGTCCGCGATCTGGAAGGCCATGCCGATGTGGTGGCCGAACCGGGCGAGCGGCTCGCGGTGCGGGCCGTCCGCGAGCATGGCGCCCATCTCGCACGCTGCCGACATGAGCGAGGCCGTCTTGGCCCGGATCAGGCGGTAGTAGTCCTCTTCGGTGAAGCCCAGGGCGTCGGCGGAGACGAGCTGGCGCATCTCTCCCACGCTCATCTCGTTGGCGGCACCGGCCAGGACCACGATCAGGTCCGTACGGCCGAAGCCGGCCAGCTCGCTCACGGCCCGGCTGTAGAGGTAGTCGCCCATGATGATGGCCGACTGGTGGTTCCAGAGCGCGTTCACCGTCGGCATGCCGCGCCGGAGCACCGAGTGGTCCACGGCGTCATCGTGGACGAGGGTGGCCATGTGAACCATCTCGACGATGGCCCCGAGCGTGGCCGCGCGCGCGTCGGTCCCGCCCTCGACGCGGTTCGCCAGCAGCACCAGGGTGGGCCGGAACAGCTTGCCCCTGGCCACGGCCAGATAGTCGTTGACCTCCTGGATGGGCGGGAAGTCGGCCAGCACGACGCGGCGAATCTCGTCGAGGACCCGGTCCAGGTCGGCGGAGACCGGTCGCTGGATCTGCTCCAGCCGGGGTCGCGACGGCACCGCGCGCGCCCGCTCGGTCACAGGCGCGCCACCCGGTCCGGCACGTCCCGGAACGTCTCGTCGATGGCGAGGACCTTCCGGTACGCCTCACGAGCCTCCGCCCGCTGGCCCAGCTCCTCGTGGCACTGCCCCATGTGGTAGTACACCCCCAGCAGCTCCGACTCGTCGGCGTACGGCACCTGCAGCGCCCGCTTGAACACCTTCAGCGCCACATTGTACTGGCTCTTCTGCATGAAGCACTGGCCGAGCTCCTCGTACACCTTCAGCCGCTCCGTCCCCCCCTTCAGCGCCGCCTGGAACTCGCCGATCGCCTCGTCGATGAGTCCCATCTCCTTGAACGCCAGCCCCAGGTCGTAGTGGTCGCCGTCGTCGACCTCAACCCGCTCCGTCACCTTCGCCTTGAACTGCGACAGCATGGCCGCGAAGTCCGGGTCCGACGCCTTCCGGGCGGCCACTTCCTCCAGCTCGTCCGGGCCCATCTCCCGGAGCACCGCGTCCAGGTCGATGGTCGGCTCCACACCGCCCTCGACGCCGAGAGCTTCCCGCGCCGCCTCGTTCTCCGGGTCCATGTCCAGGACCCGCTCGTACATGACGCGGGCTTTCGTCTCCGAGCCCAGCCGGGCCAGGGCGTCCGCCAGGTCCATGTACGCGTTTACGAGCACCGCGTCGTCGCCGGTCCGCGCCGCGTACTCCACCCGGCCCTGCAGCGCCTCCACGTTGTTCGCGTCGTTCCGGACGACCTCGTTCACGATCTGGAGCGCCGCCTTGAACACCTCCGGCTCCGCGTCGAGCCCGGAGAGCAGCCGCAGCTCCCGCAGTGCTTCACCCCACAACCCGCGGCTCACCAGCTCCCGCCCGCGTTGGATCACCGCGTCCACGTCCAGGTCCTCGACCTCCGCTTCGTCGGCCTCCAGACCCAGGCTCATCGCCCCGAGGTCGAGGTCCATGGCGCCCTCGATGTGCTCGGGAACATCGTCCGACGGCTCCTCCAGCTCGCCGGCCGATGTCAGGTCCATCGGGGGCAGCGGCTGGAGCTCGTCCAGGGGGAGCTCGGCCGCCGGCGGCTCCTCTGGGACCTCATCCGGAGCCTCTGTCCCGGCTTCCCCGGGCTCCTCCTGCCCCGATTCATCGTCGGTGTAGGCGCCCTCCAGGAGCGGCAGCGGCTCCGGCGCCTCCTCGTCCTCGGGCCCCTCCTCTCCGAGGTCGTGGCCGGTGTCCAGCAGCGGGAGCGGCTCGGCCGCCTCCTCCTCTACATCGTCGACGCCCGGCTCCTCGACCTCCTCCTCCTCCTCCTCCTCCTCCTCCTCGACCTCGTCGACCTCGTCAACCTCCTCGACCTCGACGACTTCCTCACCGGCGACTTCCTCACCGGCGACTTCCTCACCGGCGACTTCCTCACCGGCGAGGTCCTCGGCGGCCGGTCTCGCCACGGGTTCTTCGGCGAGAGGCCCCTCCTCGCCCTCCTCCGTCTCGGCCTCCCGGGTGGCCGGGGGCTCGAAGGTCTCGAGCCCGCCCAGGGCCGCCGTGCCGTCTTCCGCGGCTCCCACTGCGGCGTCGTCCGGCGTCGCGTCTTGGGCGCGCTCCACCCCCTCGAGCTCCTCGGTGCCGGCGTCGGCGGCCGGCTCGGTGTCGCTCCGGTGCGTCTCGAGCCCTTCCAGGTCGGAATCAGCATCGGCCGCGGCCGGGCCGTCCAACCCGACCGTGTCGGTCCCGGCGCCGTCCGCCTCGGGCGTCGCGGGGCCCCATGCGTCGGACTCGGGCTCCCCGGACCCGGTGCGCGCCGGAGCGGGGCCGAGCTCGGGCAGCGGCTCGGGGGCGTCGAGGTCGGCCGCCGGATCGATGGCCCGGGCCTTCTCGGCGACGGCCTCGGCGGCGTCCGGGCGGTCGTGGTCGAGCCATGCGCGGTGGGCCAGTCGGAGCTGGGCGACGGCCTCGTCAAGGCGGTCGTGGGAGGCGAGCTGCTGGGCCAGGCTCTCGCGGACCTCGGGGTCGTCGGCGAGGTCGGCGAAGTCCTCGAGGCCGGTCAGCGCTTCCTCGACCTGCCCGGCTCGCATGCGGCGCTCGGCGTACTCGAGGATCCAGCGCCGGGCGTCGGTCAGGAATCCCTGCTCGGCGCATAGCCGGCTCAGCTTGAGGTAGACCCCGGACCGGTCCGGGCGGTGCCGGAGCGCCTTGTTGCACAACGCGATCGCGTTGTTGAAGAAGCCCGACTCCGCGTACTTGTCGGCGGCCTTCTCGTAGAAGGAGACGGCCTCATCGGTCTGGCCCAGGCGGAGGTGCAGGTCGCCGATCCGGTTGTAGAGGCCGAGCTCGAGATCGACCTCGTTCGCCTGCTCTTCCTTGTCGAGGACCTGCTGGTAGGCCTGGATCGCGGCCTGCCAGTCCTCCTTCTGCTCGAGCTTACGAGCGCGGTCCTTCAATCTGGCGATCGACGTCATGCCTTCCCGATCGAACGGTGCTCCCCGACTCCGAGACGTGCTGCTACCCGGGCCGGTTGCGACCGGTCCAGGGGCCTCGCTCCATGAACGCAACGCACGCCGCGCGCCGACGAACGGCCCGGCCACCTCGGCCACACGGCAGCGCGTGGGACCTCGTCGGGTACGGCGTTCGGCGCGCGGCTCTCGCTCCCTGCCGCGACACGGGGGTCTCGCTCCCGCTCTGGGCTCATGCAGCGGGTCGGGGAGAAGATAGGGGTGGTCGCGACGGGGAACAAGCGGTTACGCCACCGGGCGTCCGCGCTTCCACACCGAGCGGGCCAGGCGGACGCCGTACCGGTAGGGGATCTCGCGGTAATCGGCGGCGCGCCAGAGGACGAGGTCCGCCGGGGCGCCGACGCGCAGGGTACCGCGGCCGTCCTGGAGCCGCAGTGCCCGGGCGCCTCCGCGTGTGGCGGCGTGGATCGCCTCGAGGGGGCTCATCGCCATCTGGGAGCAGGCGATGGTCATGGCGAGGGGGAGGCTGGGCGATGCGGAGGACCCGGGATTGAAGTCGGTGGCGAGGGCGACGGTCGCGCCCGCGTCGAGGAGCGCGCGGGCCGGGGCGTAGCGTGTCCTGCCGAGGAAGAAGAGCGTGCCGGGCAGGAGGGTGGCCACGGTTTCCGACGCCGCGAGGGCGGCGATGCCGGCGTCGCTGATGGCGCCCAGGTGGTCGGCGGACGCGGCGCCCAGCGCCGCGGCGAGCTCGGCGCCGCCCGAGGGCTCCAGCTCGTCGGCGTGCAGCTTGGGGACGAGCCCGTGCTCGAGCCCGGCCTCCAGGATCCGCCGGGACTGGGCGGCGTCGAACACGCCGGGCTCCATGAAGACGTCGCAGAAGCGGGCCAGCCCTGTTTCCGCCACCGCCGGGATCATCTCCTCGACCACGAGCGCGACGTAGGCGTCCTTGCGGTCCCGGTACTCCAGCGGCGTCTCGTGGGCGCCGAGGAAGGTGGGCACCAGGTCCAGGGGCCCCTCCCGGTCGAGCCGGCGGATGACCCGGAGCATCTTCAGCTCGTCGTCCGTGGTCAGGCCGTACCCGCTCTTCACCTCCAGCGTGGTGGTGCCCAGGGCGACCACGTCCCGCAGCCGCTCCCGGGTGAGCTCGACCAGCTCGTCCTCGGAGCGGGCCCGGAGGTCGCGGACGGAGGCGTTGATCCCGCCCCCCCGTCGCGCGATCTCCATGTACGGCACGCCCCTGCTCCGGAGCGCGTACTCGTCCGCCCGCCAGCGGCCGAAGACGGCGTGGCTGTGAGCGTCCACGAGCCCCGGCGTCAGGACCCCGGCGTGGCAGTCGACGCGCTCGGCGTCCGGCCAGCGGTCGGCCAGCTCCGGTTCCGGCCCGACCGCGGCGATGAGCCCGTCCGCCACGGCGACGGCCGTGCGCTGCAGCACGGCTCCCTCGTCCGCCGTCTCGCAGGTGACCACCTGGGACGCGCCGGTGAACAGAATCATGCGACCTCCCCCGCGAACTCGCCCGCTCTGACCATCGTCTCGACCGCCGCGATGTCCCCGGTCATGACCCGATCCCGCTCCAGCGGCGGCACCTGCTCCCGGATCCGGTCCCGCGCGGCGGCCACGCCTCGCCCGGGCGCGAGCGGTCGCAGGAACTCGAGCCCCTGCGCCGCGGCCAGGAGCTCGAGCGCCAGGACGGTCTCCAGGAGACCTACCGCGTCGCGGGCCTGCCGCGCCGCGGTCATCCCCATGGACACGTGGTCCTCCTTGTTGGCGTCGGTCGGGATCGAGTCGACGGAGGCTGGAGTGGCGAGCAGCTTGATCTCGTTCACCAGGCTGGCGGCCGCGATCTGCGGGATCATGAAGCCGGAGTTCGTCCCCGGATCGGGTGTGAGGAACGCCGGCAGCCCCGACAGGGCCGTGTCGATGAGCCGGGCGAGTCGTCGCTCGCTGATGGCGGCCAGGTCGGCGCACGCCATGGCCACCAGGTCCATGACCTGGGCCACCGGCTGGCCGTGGAAGTTGCCGCCGCTGATGATCCGGCCGGGGCCGGGTCCCACGCCGGGGAAGATGAGCGGGTTGTCCGTCGCGCTGTTGGCCTCCACCTCCAGCACCTGGCGGGCGTAGGCGAACGCCTGGCGCGCGGCCCCGTGGACCTGGGGCATGCAGCGCAGCGAGTAGGCGTCCTGGACCCGGGGATCGCCCTCCCGGTGCGACTCCCGGATCTCCGACCCCGCGAGCAGCGCCCGCAGGCGCGCGGCGCTCTCCGCCTGCCCCGGCTGGGGGCGCGCGCGCTGGATCAGCTCGTCGAACGCGTCGGGCGTGCCCTTCAGCGCCTCCAGGCTCATGGACCCGGCCACGTCGGCCGTGGCCACCGCCCGCTCCGCGGCCAGGAGGGCGAGGGCGCCGACGCCGGTCATGGCCTGGGTCCCGTTGTTCAGCGCCAGCCCTTCCTTGGCCGCGAGGCGCACGGGCTCGAGCCCCGCCCGCCGGAACGCCTCCGTCGCCGCCACCCGCTCCCCCGCCACCGTGACCTCGCCCTCGCCCATGAGCGCCAGCGCGATGTGCGACAGCGGCGCCAGGTCGCCGGACGCGCCCACGCTCCCGCGGCTCGGCACCACCGGGTGTATCCCGTGGTTCAGGAGGTCGAGGATGCGCTCGAGGACGTGGGGCCGGATGCCCGAGTGCCCCAGCGCAAGCACGTTGGCCCGCAGCAGCATGATCGCCCGGACCTCCGCCTCCGGGAGCGGCTCGCCCACACCGGCCGCGTGGCTCCGGATCAGGTTCTCCTGCAGCTCGGTGATCCGCTCCCTCGGGATCACGACCTCGGCCAGGGCGCCGAACCCGGTGGTCAGGCCGTAGACGACGCGCTCCTCGGCCACCGCGGCGTCGACCACCGCCCGGGCGGCTTCGACGCGCGCGCGGGCCTCGTGGGCGAGCTCCACCCGCACGTCCCCGCCCCGTGCGACGCGCTCGATCTCTTCCAGCCGCAGCCGGTCCCCGTACAGCGCCAGAGTAGCCATGGTGGGCGCAAGATAGAGAGCCGGCGCCGAGAGGGACAAGCGGGGTCGCGCGCCACGCGCGCCACCGTTCAGCGCTGGATCTGCCCGCCGCGCCCCGCGCCCCGCTCGGAAGGGTCCGTCCGCTGGTCGTAGTCGACCTTCAGGTCCGGGTTGTCCCGCAGCTGGACCCGGAACTGCATGGCGAAGTTGCCGTTCTGCGCCTTGATGAAGTCGAAGTTGGCCTGCCAGCGGTGCAGGTCGCGGCTCAGCGTGAGCACGTGGTTGGCGAACTCGCCGTCGGTGAACGAGTAGGCGGTGCTCCAGCGGACGCTCCAGAGCTCGGTCGGCTCGAACGAGATGTTCGCCGACAGCAGCTGGTTGTCCGCTGTCGCCCGGCCGAACGCGTCCGGCCGGCTCCTGCGGAGCGAATAGTTGAAGGAGGCCCGCCAGGCGCCCAGCCCGGCGCCGGGTTCCCCGTCCTGGGGGCCGCTCGGCACCATCGATCCGACGCCGCCGGTCCGGTCCGGGTCCGATTCGGCGCCGACGCTCGGGTCCTCCGAGCCCGCCACCCCCTCCACCCCCTGCGGCGGCGGGTCCGCGTCCTGGCCGGGGCCGGCGGGGGCGTCGGCGGTGCGGGTCAGGCCCAGGACCTCGAAGAGCCAGAAGTCGTTGTCGATGGAGAACGACGCCGTCAGGTCGGTCAGGAAGGGATCGAAGGTCCGGGGCTCCAGTCCACCCGGGCTCTGCGGCTCGCCCTTCCGGAAGAGGCTGTGGGTGGTGCTGAGCTGCAGCCCCTTGAGCAGGTCGGAGCGAACGGAATTGGAGATCTGCTCGGTCAGGAACCCGCGGCCCTCGTCGTCGGCGGCGACGAAATCGTAGACGAAGGAGGTGCGGGTGTCGAGGGCCAGGAGCATGACCTTCCTCGCCTGGGTCAGGCGACGCGGCTCTCCGCCCCGGTCCCGGTCCTGGGCCGTGTCGGCTCCGGCGGTGTCCGCCGCCGCCGTGTCCGGCTGGTCCTCCCGCACCTTCGCCTCGAACGTCTGGTTGAAGGAGAGCGAGACCCGATTCTGCTCGCGGAGGTTCCGGGCCCCGAACACCTCCTCCTGCCGGGCCGAGAACTCGGGGGCGGGCGAGTACGACCACCGCAGCGATGGCGAAATCTTGTGCCGGATCCGGCTGAAGTCCGCGAACCCGGGCCAGAAGCCATAGATCGCGGTGTTGAGCGAGGCGCCGGTGGAGAGGCGGTAGGGCTCGGCGACGAAGTCACCCTCCGTCCGCCCGTCCCGGACCTGGTTCCCGGTGATGGACAGGTTCGGGCTGATGGTGGTCCCCGGCCAGAGCACCTGCTGGTAGGAGAGCGACGACGACCACTGCAGCTGCTGGGCGTTCTCCTCCACCACGCCCTGGAGCCCGCTGAGGTCGTCCGTGGCGCGCCGGACCGGGTCGAGGCCCGACCCGGTGGGGATCGAGAACGGCCCCAGCCTGGCCGCGGCGACCTCCGATCGGTCCTGCCACGTCACGCGCTGGCTGAGCGAGAGGTTGCCGATGCTGATGCCGTGGCTGTAGTTGCCGTTGACGGTCTCCTGATCCCCGAAGAAGAGGCTGTCCGCCACGTCCCGGGTGCTCCGGGTCACGCCTCCCGACCCCCTCCACGTCACGCCGAATCCGTCCTCCCGCTGGTAGAGGGTGACCGGCGAGATGTTGAGGCTGAGGCCGGGCAGCTTCCAGTCCACCTGGCCGGTGCTCAGCTGCTGCTGCCGGTCCGCCCCCAGCGACATGGAGCCCCAGTCGAACGTACGACTGACACTCGCGCTCGAGGTGATCCGACGATTCAGCTCCCGGGGGTCGAAGGAGTTGTCGCGGACGAAGTCCGTGCTGGTCGCGTAGTTCGCGTTCAGCTGGACCCGCGTCCGCTCGTCCGGCTGCCAGCTGTTGGACGTGTTCAGCGTGAATTCGCGACTGCTCGCCACGCCTTCCCGCTGCCGCCAGTACTGCTTGGTCGTGAGGTTGCCCTGCAGGAACTGCCGGAGCCACCGGTAGGTCAGCGCCCCCTCGACGGCGGTCCAGTTGCCGCTGTACCACTCGAACGTGCCGCGGGCGCTCATGTAGTCGTTGATCGCCCAGTAGAACCCGATATTCGAGAGGTGGCGGTTGTAGCCGGTGCTGTTGCGCACGATGTCGTTCACCCCGAACTCCGGCATCAGCAGTCCGCTCCGCCGGCCTCGCTTCATGCTCTGCACCATCCAGGGCAGCCAGAAGACGGGCACGTCGGCGAAGCGGAGCGTGATGTCGCGCGCCACCATCATCTCGTCCTCCACCATCTTCAGCGACCGCGCGTGGAAGGTGTAGTGGGGGTGATCGAGGTCGCACGACGTGAACTCCGCCCGCTCGCCGTACAGCTCGTTCTTCTCACCGCCGGTCAGGAGCCAGACCCGGTTGTCCGCGCCACGGACGAACCAGGTCGCCCCCTGCTGGAACTGGGTACGCGCGCGCCGGGCCAGCCCGACGTTCGACTCGATGTCGAAGCAGAGCTCGTCGCTCTCGATCGGGTCGTTCTCCCCGCTCAGCACCGGCGCGCCGTAGCCGCAGACCACACCGGTCCGCCCGTGGTAGACCAGGAGGGAATCGGTCTCCAGCATGTTGCGGCCCTGTTCGACCCGGGACGTCCCCGTCAGCTCGAGCTGGTTGCTGTCCGCCACGAAGACCGCCCGCTCCCCCTCGTAC
>JBKGZE010000041.1:0-10353 GCA_046545735.1 Gemmatimonadota bacterium
ACGTGGCGCTCGTGCACGCGGCGGCCGGCGGCGTGGGGATGCTCCTGGTCCAGCTCGCGAAGACGGCCGGCGCCACCGTCATCGGCACCTGCTCCACGCAGGAGAAGGCGGAGCGCGTCCGGCGCGCCGGCGCCGACCACGTGATCCGCTACACCGAGACAGAGTTCCGTCCGGAGGTCCTGCGGCTGACCGGGGGTGCCGGGGCCACGGTCGTGTACGACTCGGTCGGACGGTCCACGTTCCGGGACAGCCTGGGGTCGCTGCGACCGCGCGGAATGCTCGCCCTCTACGGGCAGTCGAGCGGCCCCGTGGAGCCGTTCGACCCACAGGCGCTGGCGCAGGGCGGCTCCCTCTTCCTCACCCGCCCCACTCTCGCCCACTACGTCCAGACCCGCCCCGAGCTGGAGTGGCGCGCGGGCGCCCTCTTCGAGGCCGTGCGGGCGGACCGGCTCTCGGTCCGGATCCATGACGTCCTGCCCATGGACCAGGCGGCTGGGGCGCACCGGATGCTGGAAGCGCGGAAGACGTCCGGGAAGTTGCTCCTGGAGCCGTAGGGCGGGGCGTCAGCGGTCGCGGTCGCCCTTGCTGCCGCGGCGGTCGAGCATGCGCTCGTACTCGGCACGTTGCTCGGGCGTGAGGACGTCCATGATCTCGTGGCGGGCCGAGTCGGTGATGGCGTCGAGGCGGGGCTCGACCTCGCGCCAGACGGCGCGCATCCGTTGGGATCGATCGTCCAGGATCTCGTCGATGGTCTGGCGCTGCTCGGGTGCCATTTCGACGCGGTCGATGATGTACGAGCGGCGGTCGTCGTCCCCGCTTCCCCGGTGCGGTTTCGGGCCGTCGGTAAGGACCCGGTCGAGGGCCGCGCCCGTGAGCGCGCCCACGAGGAAGGCCAGCGCGAGGAGCCCGACGCCGACGAGTCGCATCCGGCCGAAGACCTCCCTCACCGGCGCCGCTCCACCGCGAGCACCAGGTCGCCGCGGGTGGGCTCACGCTCCTCCTCCAGCCACTGGGCGGCCGGGGCGGGAATGCCGAGGGCGTCCACCATGCTGGCGGGCTCGGCGGCGGCCTCCATCGGCCGGTCGGTGGTGAGGAGCGCTCCGGCGGCGAACGCGGCCAGCACGGCGGCGGCCGCCATCGTCGGGCGTGCCCAGCCGGCCACGAGGGCGAGCGGACCGACCGACTCGGCCCGCCGCGCCAGCTCCGGCGCCGCGGCGTCCATGATCCGGTGGATCAGTCGCTCGTACGCCAGCTGATCGGCCTGCGGGTCCAGGGGACTCAGGTCCATCGGTTCCTGTTCCATGGCTCAATCCTCTCTCGAGCGCCGTAACCCCTCGTGCTTGCGCAGGGCGCGACGGGCGTGAAACAGATGCGCCCGCACGGTCCCTTCCGGGAGATCCAGCAGCTCGCCGATCTCCCGGTGCTTCCACCCTTCCAGGTCGTGCAGCAGGACCACTTCGCGCTGCACCTCCGTGAGCGCGCTCATGGCGGTCACCAGCTCCTCCCGCAGCCGTGACCGCTCGGCCTGCCGGTGCGGTCCCGGCTCCTCCGATGCCGTGGGCACCGCGTCCAGCGGCGCCGCCTCCCGCACGCCCAGGTACCGCCTCATGCTGTGCGCACGGTTGCGGATCACGCGGAGGAACCATGCCCCGAACCGGTCGGGGTCGCATTCCTCCAACCGCTCCAGCGCCTTCACGAAGCCGTCCTGGACCACATCCTCCGCATCCGACGGCTCCTTCATGATCCCGAGCGCCACCGCGTACGCCGGGCGGGCGTAACGCCGCACGAGCGTCTCGAAGGCCCGCGCGTCTCCCGCAATCGCCCGGCGTACCAGTGCGGCGTCGTCGGTCACGTTGAGAGGACGCCCCCGGGGCGAGAAACGTTGGGCCGCCGCGAAATCGGGGGTGGGCCCCCGATGGGTGGTGCCGCCGTTAACTCCCATGTTACCGCGGTCGGTGACATGGCACAGTCATCCTTCGATTCTGACGAAACGGACCATTGTAGCCGCGTGGTTGGATAATCGGCTAACGGAGGACTCGTGGCAATTCCGACCATCCCCGGAGGCCCTCGCCCGATCCGCACTCGAGGCCGTCACCGCCGGCGACTCTGGAGCAATTACAGGCCCGCGGAGTCGGAAGGTCCGCCGCCGGGAGGTTGGGCAGGCCAGCGGCTGGGAGTGGGTGGCACGGTGATGTTGATGGTACATTGGCGTTACACGGCCGTGACGCGCCGCCGGTATTTCCAGTAGGGAGGGTGAGTCGCCTTCCGTGACGGAAAGACGAGCGAGAGGAAGGACCGAGTGGCCGGACCCACGACGAAGTCGGCGCAGATTCTGGTGGTGGAGGACGAGCGGGACATCGCCGCGCTGGTGGCGTACCACCTGACCCGGGAGGGATACCGGGTGCGGACGGTAGGTACCGGCGGCGACGCGTTGGAGGCGGTCCGGAACGAGCGCCCGGACCTGGTCGTGCTGGACCTGATGCTGCCGGAGCTCTCGGGCTACGAGATCCTGGAGGAGATGCGCCGGCAGCCGAGCATGGAGGACGTGCCGGTGGTGGTGCTGACGGCGCGCCGCGAGGAGTCGGATCGGATCCGGGGGCTGGAGCTGGGCGCCGACGACTACCTGACCAAGCCGTTCAGTCCTCAGGAGCTGGTGCTGCGGATCGGGGCGGTGCTGCGGCGTGTGCAGGCCGCGCCGGTGGCCGGGTCGGGGCGGGTGCTGCGCGGCGGACCCATCGTCGTCGACCTCTCGGCCCTGACCGTGGAGGTGAGCGGTCGGCCGGTGGACCTCACCCCCACGGAGTATCGGCTCCTGGTGGCGCTGCTGGAGCGGAGGGGGCGGGTCCAGAGCCGGCGTCAGCTGCTTCAGACCGCCTGGGACATCCACGTGCAGATCGAGACCCGGACGGTGGACATGCACATCCAGCGGCTGCGCAACAAGCTGGGAGAGGGCGGCGACTACATCGAGACAGTCCGCGGGTTCGGATACCGCTTCCGGAGCGGCGAACCCGTCTGATGCGGATCCGCCTGCAGCTGCTGTTGCCGCTTACGGTCGGGCTCCTGGTGGGCGGCGGCTTCGTCGTGGCCGCCGCGACCGTCGGCAGCACCGTTCACGACGCTCTCCTGACGGTACCCGGGATCACCCGGGACCGGGCGGTGGAGTCCGCCGTCGCCACCGTCACGCTGGCCGGCATCCTCGTGACCGCGCTGGCGGTGGTGCTCAGCGCCCTCCTGGGTCGCATGATCGTGGCGCCCCTGCGGCGCATGCAGCGGGCGGCGGAGCGGCTGGCCACGCGGGCGGGCGAGGAGGTGGACTTCTCCACGTCCTTGGCCGAGATCCAGGACGTCGCGCGGCGGATCGGCCGGGTGGGATCCGAGCTCCGGGCGCGGCACCGGCGCGAGCTGCGGGAGCGGTCGGAGCTCGCGGCGCTGGTGGAGGCGGTGTCCGAGGGGATCCTGCAGATCGGCGAGGGCGGGCGGATCGTGCGCATGAACCGGGCGAGCCGCGTGCTCCTGAATCTGCCGGACGACGCGCTGGGCCGCCGCGTGAGCTCGCTGTTCCGCAGGACCGGGCTGCGCCGGCTCCTTGAACGGCCCCCCGGCGGCGGGACCGAGACGACGGAGGTGGTGCTGGACGATCGGCGGCTCCTGGTGGCCGTGTCGCCCCACGGCGACGGTGGGGCCGTGGTCACCGTGGTCGACCTCACCGACCTGCGTCGGCTGGAGGAGGTCCGGCGCGACTTCGTGGCCAACGCCAGCCACGAGCTCAAGACTCCGCTCACCTCCATCCGCGGCTACGCCGAGACCCTCGCCACCGCGGAGCTGCCCGAGCCGGAGCGGCGCCAGTTCCTGGAGACCATCGCCCGCAACGCCGGCCGCCTGCAGCACATCGTCGACGACCTCCTCGACCTCTCCCGCCTCGAAACCGGCCGCTGGAGCCCCGAGCTCGAGCCGGTGGATGTGGCCCAGGCCGCCGCAGCCTGCTGGCGTTCGTTCGCCGACCGCGCTGCCAACCAGAACGTCGCGTTCAAGACCGATGGCAGCGGAGGCCGCGCCCGTGCCGATCGGCGCGCGCTCGAGCAGGTCTTCGCCAACCTGTTCGACAACGCGCTGCGCTACACCGCCGATGGCCGCGTCCGCGTCACAACCCGGTCCGTCACCGGCGCGCCGGAGGAGGGCGGCGAGCGCCGGGGCGGTAGCGATGCCCGCCAGGGGCAGGAGCCCGGGCCGGAGCTCGAGGCGCACGGCGAGTGGATCGTGGTCGAGGTGGAGGACACCGGGACCGGGATCCCCCGGGACGCGCTCCCCCGCATCTTCGAGCGGTTCTATCGGGTCGACCCCGCCCGCTCCCGGGCCGAGGGCGGGACGGGACTCGGCCTCTCCATCGTGAAGCACATGGTGGAGAGCATGGGCGGCAGGGTCGAAGCCCGGAGCGAGCTCGGCAAGGGCACCACCATCCGGTTCCGGCTCCCCGCCGCGCCTGAACACGATACCAGCCCGTGACGCTCCCGTGGGCCTCTCGCCACACGGGCCCGCGATCCTCCAGCCGGAACCGAGCCGCCCGGCTCGCCCCGACCCAACCATGGAGATGTCATGATCGCTGCCCAGTACGTCGATCGGGAGACCCGGTTCGCCACCTTCCGACAGGGACGTTCCTTCTGCGTGCGCCTCGACGGGACCCTCGACGCCACCACGGCGCGGGCCGTCGCCGAGCAGCTCCGGAACGAACACCATTCGGTCCGGCTCCGGCTCGAGTGCTCCACCCTGCGGGCCATGGACCCGGAAGGTACCGGGCTTCTCGCCAGCGCCCTGCTCGCGTGGGCGCACCGCCGCGACGACCGCTCCATCGACGTGCTCAACCTCGATCCGGCGCTCCAGCGCTCCATGGCGTGGCACCCGCTCGCCGCCCTCACCGACCCCGGCGAGCTCCTCTTCTTCGCCCCGGAGTCGCTGCCGGGATACCGCCCGAGCCGGCACTGACCCTGGTTACGTCCCCGTTACACTCCCGTGACCGGCCGGTGGCGGCGGACGGGCTATCTCTCTACGCGGACCGTTACATGCGGGCCCCGGCGCGGGTGGCGGAACCATGCGAACCAAGATCAAGGAGGCGATGATGCGGACACTGGAGCGGGCGGCACCCCTCGCGGTGGTGCTGGCGCTGGCGGCGTGCGGGGGTGGGGACGCCGACGGCGGTCGGATCCAGATCGACGGGTCGAGCACGGTCTACCCCATCTCGCAGGCGGTGGCCGAGGAGTTCATGGTGGCGGAGGCCGGGCGTGGGGTGCGCGTGACGGTGTCGCAGTCGGGCACGGGGGGCGGCTTCTCCCGGTTCTGCGCGGGGGAGACGGAGATCAGCGACGCGTCGCGGCCGATCAAGGAGGCGGAGCTGGAGACGTGCGAGGCGAACGGCGTGGAGCCGGTGGAGCTGGAGGTGGCGAAGGACGGGATCACGGTGGTGGTGAACCCGGCGAACGATTTCGTGGAGTGCCTCACGGTGGACGAGCTCCGTCGGATCTGGCGACCTGGCAGCCAGGTCCAGACCTGGTCGGACGTGCGCAGCGAGTGGCCGAACCGGGAGATCAAGTTGTACGGCCCCGGTACGGACTCGGGCACCTTCGACTACTTCACCGAGGCGATCATGGGTGAGGAGGACCGGAGCCGCCAGGACTACACGGCCAGCGAGGACGACAACGTGCTGGTGCAGGGGGTGGCGGGCGATCCGGGCGCGCTGGGCTACTTCGGCTTCGCGTACTACGAGCAGAACACGGCGCGGCTGAAGGCGGTGGAGGTCGACGCGGAGGGGTGCGCGGCGCCTACGCGCGAGACCATCGCCTCGGGCGAGTACCGGCCGCTCTCCCGGCCCATGTACATCTACGTGAACCGGGACGCGCTGAGCCGGTCGGAGGTGCAGCGGTTCGTGACGTTCTACATGGAGCACGCGCAGGAGCTGGTCCCCGCTGTGGGGTACGTCCCCCTGGCCGAGTCGACCTACGAGCGGAACATCAGCCAGGTCGAAGAGATTGCCCCCGAGAACTGAGGAGTGGGCGGCTCCGCAGCGCCGCCGGCGGCAGGCCACGGAGCGGGCCATCGGCGGCGTTCTCTTCCTGTTCAGCGTGGTCAGTATCGCGACCACCGTGGGGATCGTGGTGGTGCTGGTCGAGGAGGCCGTGAGCTTCTTCCTCGAGGTCTCCCCCTGGGAGTTCATCACCGGGACCCGCTGGGCGCCCCTCATCGCGCCCCAGAGCTTCGGGGTCCTTCCGCTGCTGGCCGGCTCCGCGCTGGTCGCCGTGGGCGCCGCCATAGTGGCCCTGCCCGTCGGGCTCCTGATCGCCATCTTCCTGAGCGAGTACGCGCCGGAGCGTCTGCGCAGGGTCGTCAAGCCGGCGCTCGAGATCCTGGCGGGGATCCCCACCGTCGTCTACGGCTACTTCGCCCTCACGTTCGTGACCCCGCTCATCCGCCTCGTGGTGCCGGGGACGGACATCTTCAACGCGGCCAGCGCCAGCATCGTGGTGGGGATCATGATCATCCCCATGGTCTCGTCGCTCTCCGAGGACGCCATGCGTTCGGTGCCGAACGCACTCCGCCAGGGGGCGTACGCGCTCGGGGCCACGAAGTACGAGGTGGCCACGCGGACGGTGCTCCCCGCCGCGCTGTCGGGAGTGATCGCATCGTTCATCCTGGCGCTGAGCCGGGCCATCGGGGAGACCATGGCGGTGACCATCGCGGCGGGCGCCACCCCGAAGCTGACGCTGAACCCGTTCACCAGCATCGAGACGATGACGGCGTACATCGTCCAGGTCAGTCGCGGCGAGACGCCGTACGGCAGCATCGAGTACAAGACCATCTTCGCGGTGGGGCTGACGCTGTTCCTGATCACGCTGGCCATGAACGCCGTCAGTATCCGGGTCCTGCGACGGTTCCGGGAGGTGTACGAGTGAATGATCCGAGCACGCGGGCCGACGCGGCCGGGTACGCTCCTCGCGTTCGCCAGAGGCACCGGAAGGGCAGGGTCTTCGCCGCCCTGGCGTTCGTCGCCACGCTCTTCGGCGTGGCCATGCTGCTCGTCCTTCTCTTCGACCTGATCATCGACGGGCTCGCGCGCCTCTCCTGGGACTTCGTCATATCCTTCCCCTCCCGGCTCGCCGACCGCGCCGGCGTGTGGCCGGCCGTGGTCGGCTCCCTCTGGATCCTCGGGCTCACCGCCGCCATCGCCTTCCCGCTCGGCGTCGGAACCGCCATCTGGCTCGAGGAATACGCTCCGGCCACGCGCCTCCGCCGGATCATCCAGGTCAATATCTCGAACCTGGCCGCAGTCCCCTCCATCGTGTACGGGATCCTGGGCCTCGCGGTCTTCGTCCGCACCCTGGCCTTCGGCCGCAGCCTGCTGGCCGGGTCCATGACGCTGGCGCTCCTGATCCTGCCCGTGATGATCATTGCCGCACAGGAGTCGATCCGAGCCGTGCCGAGCAGCTTCCGGTTCGGCGCGTACGCACTCGGGGCCACCCGCTGGCAGGTGGTATCCCGCCAGGTCCTGCCCCAGGCCTTCCCCGGCATCATGACCGGCACCATCCTCGCCCTCTCCCGCGCCATCGGCGAGACCGCCCCCCTGATCGTGATCGGGGCCGTGGGCTACGCGGCCTTCGTGCCCCAGGGGCCGCTCGACGAGTTCACCGCTCTGCCCATCCAGATCTACGACTGGATCGGCCGGCCCCAGGCCGACTTCCACGAGCTGGCGGCCAGCGGGATCGTCGTCCTCCTGATCGTACTGTTGAGCATGAACGCGGTCGCCATCTTCCTGCGCAACCGCTTCCAGAACAGAGGCATCGAATGACCGAGTCCCGGTCCATCATGACCCCGCCCGGCGAGGCGGTCCTGGAGACCGAAGACCTGTGGGTCCGCTACGGCGACAAGGCCGCGGTGAAGGAGATCACGCTCAGGATCCCGCGCAACCGCGTCGTGGCCTTCATCGGTCCGTCAGGCTGTGGCAAGAGCACGCTGCTGCGCTGCTTCAACCGGATGAACGACCTGGTGCCCGCGGCACGCGTGCAGGGCGTCGTCCGCTTCGACGGTGAGAACCTCTACGGAGAGGGCGTGGACCCCGTGGACGTGCGGCGCCGGATCGGGATGGTGTTCCAGAAACCGAACCCGTTCCCGAAGTCCATCTACGACAACGTCGCGTTCGGCGCACGGATCAACGGCTACCGGGGCGACATGGACTCGCTGGTAGAGCGCTCGCTCCGGCAGGCCGCGCTCTGGGACGAGGTGAAGGACCGGCTGCACGAGGGCGCGCTGGGCCTCTCCGGCGGCCAGCAGCAGCGGCTGGTCGTGGCGCGGGCGCTGGCGATCGAGCCGGAGGTCATCCTCATGGACGAGCCCACGTCGGCGCTGGACCCGATCGCGACGCAGCGGATCGAGGAGCTGATTTTCGATCTCAAGCAGGACTACTCGGTCGTGATCGTGACGCATAATATGCAGCAGGCAGCGCGCATCTCCGACTACACGGCGTTCCTGTACATGGGCGATCTCATCGAGTACGGCGGTACCGACCGTCTGTTCACGAACCCGAAGGAGGAGCGCACGGAGGCGTACATCACCGGGAGGTTCGGATGAAGCAGCACCGTCATTTCGAAGAGGAGATGGACCGGTTGAAGGAGTCGCTGGTCCGGATGGCGGGGCTTGCGGAGGAGCAGGTGGCGACGGCTGTGGAGAGCCTGCTGGGGCGGGACATGGAGCGGGCGATGACGGTCGTGACGATGGATGGGGACATGGACCAGCTGGAGTTGGCGGTGGACGAGCAGGTGATCAGCCTGCTGGCGCTTCAGCAGCCGATGGCCCGGGACCTCCGGTTCATCACCATGGCCATGAAGATCGGCAACGACCTGGAGCGGGTGGGCGATCATGCGGTGAACATCGCCGACGCCGTCGAGCACATCGTGGACGCGCCGCCGCTCCCGCGGCTGCCGGAGCTCGAGGAGATGACGGGGCTGGCGACGGACATGCTGGCGGACGCGCTGGACTCGTTCGTGCGCGCGGACGCCGAGCTGGCGCGCACCATAGGGGAGCGCGACGACCGGGTAGACGAGCTGCACGAGAACGTGTTCCGGATCGTGCTGACGCACATGATGGAGGATCCCCGGAAGATCGGTGGCGGGATCGACCTGATCCTGGTTTCGCGGAACCTGGAGCGGATCGCGGACCTGGCCACGAACGTGGCGGAGGACGTGGTGTTCATGGTGGAGGGGGAGATGATCAAGCACCGGTACAGCAAGCAGTCGGAACCGGAATAACGTCGCGCCCCGCTTGACATTGCGCCTTTGGCGGTCCCATCCTCAGCGGGTTGTGGACATTCACTCCGCCCGCCGCGAAAGGGGGGGCATGGCGCGCGACGATCCGTCCCACGATCCGGCAGGGCTGAGCAAGGGGGATCCCGAGCGGCCGGTCCGGCCGGGTCATCCGGGGCCACCGGGGCACCCGGTGATCGACGAGGTCGAGGTCCTGGAGGAGCTCCTGGCGCAGGTGGTGGAGGAGACCCAGCCGAAGCCCGCCCCCTGGTTCGCCGATCTGCGGGGGCGCGGCGCCATCGTGACGGGCGCGGCCACGGGCATCGGGCGGGCCACCGCGCTGGAGCTGGCGCGCCATGGCGTGAACGTCGCCTTCAACTATGTGGGCGATGGGACCATCCGGGAGGAGGCGCAGCGGACCGCGCTGGAGCTGCGACAGCTGGAGGTGAAGGTCCTTCACCGGGAGTGCGACGTGCGGGACGCGGACGACGTCGACGCGTTCGTCGCCGCGGCTCGCGAGGAGCTTGGCCGGATCGACATCCTGGTGAACAATGCCGGCGTGGCCCGGGACCGCGCGCTCTGGCGGATGAGCGACGAGGACTGGGAAGCGGTCCTGGGGACGAACCTGACCGGCGCGTTCCACATGATCCGGGCGGTCTCCCCCGACCTCCGCAGGCAGCAGGACGGGAAGATCGTCAACATCTGCTCCGTGCACGGGATCCGGCCCGAGTTCGGGCTGGCGAACTACGCGGCCTCGAAGGCGGGACTGGTCGGGCTGACGCGGTCGGCGGCGGTGGAGCTCGGTCCCTCCAACGTGAACGTGAACGCCATCGCGCCCGGCTACATCCGGACGACCCGGCTGACGGACGGCGTCCCGGCGGAGATCCTCGACCGTGCCCGGGAGCAGAGCGTGCTCGGCCGTCTGGGTGGGCCGCAGGACGTGGCCCACGTGGTGCTGTTCCTCTGCTCGGAGCAGGCCCGGCACATCACGGGCGCGCTGATCCCGGTGGATGGCGGGCACCTCCTGTAGTTCGATGCCGGCGCTCGCTTTGCTCGCGCGGCACCCCGC
>JBKGZE010000042.1:0-10214 GCA_046545735.1 Gemmatimonadota bacterium
GGTCTCCGGGGCGCGATCGCAGGCCGTCACCAGGGCGAGGGCGGCGATCGCAGGAATGATTATCGTTCTCATGCGCGGAAGATGACAGCCGGGGCCGCGTTCGTAAAGGGCCGGGGCAGCCCCCCCCCGACCCTCTGGTGGATCGGGGGGCACGTCGGTGGCCGCCGGGGGTGGCCCGCGTCAGGTCGGGGAGTCGTGTAGCGAGAGGGTTCGGCTCCGGTCGATGGGCAGGACGTCGTCGGCCATGCGACGCAGCGCACGCGCCACTCTGTACTCGCCGTTCCGCTCCGCCCGGAGCGCGGCCTTCAACAGGTACTCCAGTCTCTTTTCGACGCTCATGGCCCCAGCTCCTCCCGGTCCCGATCCCGTTCCCTGTCTTCTCTACGCAGAACGCGTATGGTTTGTTTCCCGGACACCCCCGTGACCTCGTGATCCGCGGCGCCCCGGAACCGGGCCGGGCCCGGCGGCTCCGGCGCTGGTTTCAGAGGTCTTGATTCGGTAGCTTCGGCCGCGTCGTCGATTTCTTGAGTTCTCCGGAGCCCGATCACGTGCCCAGCGCCGCGCCGCGTGCCCTTCCGATCTCCGCGGGGATCCGGTACATGGCCGCCGCCGCGTTCTTCTTCAGCCTCATGAGCGTCGGTGTGAAGCTGGCCGGGCGCACGCTCCCGATCCAGGAAGTGGTCCTGGCCCGGGCCGCCGTGGGCGCGGGGCTCAGCTGGCTCAGCCTGCGGCGGCGAGGCGTTTCCCCCCGGGGCCACCGGCATGGGCTGCTACTGCTCCGCGGCGTGCTGGGCTACATCGCCCTGAGCTGCTTCTTCTTCGCCCTCACGCGCCTGCCCCTGGCCGACGCGACCGTGATCCAGTACACGAACCCGATCTTCACCGCCCTGCTCGCCGCGGTGTTCCTGGCCGAGACCATCCGCGGCCGCGACCTCGGGCTCGCACTCCTCAGCCTGGCTGGCGTGGTCCTCATGACCCGACCTGGCTTCCTCTTCGGCGGGCTCGACCAGCGCCTGGACCCGCTGGCCGTGGTCGTGGCCGTGACCGGCGCCCTCTTCAGCGCGGCCGCCTACGTGACGGTGCGGCGCCTCGGACGCACCGAGGACCCCGTCGTCGTCGTCTTCTGGTTCGCGGCCGTGGCCACCGTGGCCTCCGTTCCCTTCACCGCCCTCGACCCGGTCCTGCCCACCGCCACGGAGTGGCTCCTGCTCCTGGGCATCGGCGGGGTGACCCAGCTGGCCCAGGTGTTCGTGACCCGGGGATTGCGGGAGGAGCGGGCGGGTCGGGCCATGACGGTGGCCTACATGCAGATCGTGTTTGCCGCGCTGTGGGGCGCGCTCCTGTTCGCCGAGGTCCCGGACCTCTGGGGTGCGGCGGGGGCGCTCCTGATCATCCTGGGCACGGCGGGGATCGCGCGGGGCGGGCGCTGAGCCGACCCCGAGCGGCATGTATTCTGCCCCGCCGGATCCCTGCCGGGCGGGAGCCGCGCCGGCGATCACCGCAGCCGGGGGGAGGCGACGTGGGGCTCGACAGGATCACCGCCGTGTGGAACCGGATACGGGACAGCCTGTGGTTCGTTCCGGCGGCCCTGGCGCTTGCTGCCGTGGCGCTGGCCATCGGGTCCATTCAGATCGATGCGTCCGGGGTCCTGTCCACGTCGCCGGTCGGGATCTGGCTGTTCAGCGGGACCGCGTCGGGCGCGCGCGGCGTCCTCACGAGCATCGCCTCCGGGTTCATCACCGTGACGGGCGTGGTCTTCTCGGTCACGATCGTGGCGCTACAGCTCGCGTCGACCCAGTTCACGCCCCGGATCCTCCGGAATTTCACGGCGGACCGCGTCAACCAGGTGGTGCTCGGCGTCTTCATCGCGACCTTCACCTACGCCCTCCTCGTGCTCCGGGTGGTGCGCGGGGAATCGGGCGGCTCCATCCCCGCGGACATCGACGGCGTCGCGCAGGCTGCACGGGGCCCCGACGCGTTCGTGCCCCAGCTGTCGGTCACGGTGGCCTTGGTGCTCGCCCTGGTCGGCATCGGCTTCCTCATCTATTTCATCGACCATATCGCCCGGTCGGTGCAGGCCTCGGTCATCATCGACCGGGTCACCGGCGACGCCCTGTCCACGGTGGAGCGGCGCTTCCAGGAGCGGATCGGGAGGGCGAGTGAAGAGCCGGCGCGCGCGGTGATCCCGTCGCGGGAGGGGACCGTCGTCCGGTCGGCGCGGAGCGGGTACGTCCAGGGGGTGGACGAGGACGCGCTGATGCGTCTCCTCGACCGTGACGCCGCGACGATCCGGATGGAGCCCGCGGTCGGCGACTTCGTCCTGCCGGGCAGCCCGCTGGCCACCGTCTGGCCCGCCGAGGTGGTGTCCGAAGGGCTGGAAGGGACGGTCCGGGAAGCCCTCATCCTCGGGTACGAGCGGACGCCCCATCTGGATCTCGAGCTGGGAGTGATCGAGCTGAGCGATATCGCCGTGAAGGCGCTCTCTCCCGGGATCAACGATCCCACCACCGCCATCCTCTGCGTGGACCGCATCGTGGAGGTCCTCCTCGCCGCCGGTTGCCACGAGCCGCCCGGACGGGTGCGTCGCGCCGACGGCTCCGGCGGCACGCTGGTGCTCCCGCTGACAACGTTCCAGGCGCTGGTCGACACGGCGCTCGACGAGATCCGCCACTACGGGGTCGAGAACCCCCGGTTCGCCCTCACCCTCATCCAGCGGCTGGGCGAGCTCGGCGCCCTCCTTCCGGACTACCGCCGGCCTCCCGTGGCGCGCCACGTCGCGGCGCTGCTCCGCACGGCAGGGCAGGTGATCCGCGACCCCGCCGACCGCCGGCGCGTCGAGGCGGCGGGCGCGCGCTCTCTGCACGCGCTCGGCGTGGGCGGCGCCCCGTAACCGACGGCACCGGCTCGTTGCCCCTCTCACCGGGGAAGCTATCTTACCCGCCCATGCGCATCCGATACCTCGATGGAGCGCGGCTCCGGCGGGCCATCATCGCGGCGTGCGAGTACGCGCGCCATTCCAAGGCCGAGCTGAACCGGATCAACGTCTTCCCCGTGCCGGACGGCGACACGGGGACGAATTTGGCGCTGACCGTGTCCACGGTGGCGGACGAGCTGCGGCGGAGCGGCGAGGGCGACGCGTCGCAGGTGGCGGAGAAGGCGGCGGAGGCGGGGGTGCTGGGCGCCCGGGGCAACTGTGGGATGATCCTCTCCCACTGGCTCATAGGGGTGGCCCAGTCGCTGGAGGGGTTGAAGCGCGTGCACGTGCCGGACGTGAAGCGCGCGCTCAGAAACGCCACCGACCACCTGTACGCGTCCATCGAGACGCCCGTCGAAGGCACGATGCTCACGGTCATGCGGGAAACGGCCGAGGAAGCCGAGAAGTGCAGCAGCACCGACTTCGTCGAATTCCACCGCCGGATCCTGTCGCGCGCCCGGGACGCGCTCGCCCGTACCCCCGACCTCCTGCCCGCGTTGAGAGCGGCGGGCGTCGTGGACGCCGGCGCCAAGGGCTTCGTCCAGTGGCTGGAAGGCATCGGCGCCCTGATCGAAGGCGACCCGCTCGTGGCCGCCGCGTCGCCGCCCGAGTTCGGCGACGCGGAGCCGGTCGCCGCGGCCGCCTTCCCCGCCGCCATGGGCGCCTTCCGCTTCTGCACCGAGGCGCTGGTCCGCGGCGGCGCGCTCCCCGACGAGCCGGTGGTCCGGGCCACCCTCCGCGAGTACGGCGACTCGCTGATCGTGATCCGCAGCGGGACGCTCCTCAAGGTCCACGTCCATACCGACGATCCGGAGGGCGTTTTCGCCTACCTGCGGGGGTTGGGACGGCTCGAGTCGCACAAGGCCGAGGACATGAAGGCCCAGCACGGGGCGGTGGTCCGTTCGGCCACCGGGCTCGCCCGCCGGCCGCTGGTCATCGTCACCGACAGCGCCTGCGACCTGCCCGAAACGGCGATCCGTGCGCACGGCATCCACGTCGTGCCCCTCTCCCTGGTTTACGGCGACCGGGTCCTGCGCGACGGGATCGACATCGACGCCGAAACGTTCCTGGAGCGGCTCCGGGAGGGTGATCATCCCACCACCTCCCAGCCTCCCCCCGCCGCGTACCACGCCGCCTACGAGCGGGCGGCGGAGGACGGGGAGGCGGTGCTGGCCATCACGTTGGCCGCCGCCCTCTCCGGGACATTCGCGTCGGCCCAGGCCGCGGCGAAGCAGGTCCAGCACGGCGCGCCCACCCACGTCCTGGACTCCCGTGGCATCTCGCTGCTCCAGGGCCTGCTGGTGCTGAAGGCGGCGGAGCTCGCCGAGCTGGGCTGGGACGCCCCCGCCATCGCGACGGAGCTGCACCGGGTCCGGGAGCGCTCCGGCGTATTCTTCACCGTGGACTCCTTCGACCGGCTCATCGCCTCGGGGCGGGTCAGCCGGGGCCGGGCCTGGCTCGGCAGCCTCCTGGACATCAAGCCGATCCTGAGCGTCGATCGACTCGGCGCGGCCCGGCCCGCGTCGAAGGTGAGAGGCTATGACGCCCTCGTGCCCCGCGTGATCGACCTGGTGGCCGCCGAGATCGGCGACGCAGAACGGTTCCGCTTCGGCGTGGTCCACGTGGACGCGCCGGCCGTGGCCGGCACGATCCGGGTGGCGCTCGCCGAGCGGTTCGGGGACCGGGAGGTCCTGGTCTCGCCCTGTACGCCCGTGATCGCCACTCACATCGGGCGGCGGGCGTGGGGGCTGGCGTACATGGTCGAGGACGCGGACGGGTAGGTCCGAGCCGCGCCCTCGACGGAGGCGTCAGCCGCTGTACGCGATGGCGTCGATCTCCACGCGGACGTCCTTGGGGAGCCGCCCCACCTGGACGGTCGATCGGGCCGGCCGATGCTCGCCCATGTAGCGGCCGTAGACCTCGTTCATCGCCCCGAAGTCCTCCATGTCGGCCAGGTAGACCGTCGTCTTGAGGATCGTGTTCAGGCCCGCGCCCGCCTGCTCCAGGATGGCCGACAGGTTCTGCATCACGCGCTCGGTCTGCGCCCCGACATCGCCCTCGATGACCTCCATGCTCTCCGGGTCCAGGGCGATCTGACCCGCGGTGAAGACCAGGGTGCCCAGCTTCATGGCCTGGCTGTAGGGCCCGATGGCCTCAGGGGCGTCGGGGGTGTGGATCCGCTCGCTGTCCGGCATCTGGGGTGCTCCAGTCGCAGTGTGGGTTCGTGGTGGCGGAGTCGGCTCCGCAGGTTCTCGTGCGGATTCAGCTCCGCGGGTTCTCGTGCGGATTCAGCTCCGCAGGTTCTCATGGTGGCGGACGCTTTCCAGGATCTCTTCGGGGCTGACCGTGACCACGCCGGCCTTGCCGACCTCGATCCCGGCGGCGTGCGTGGCCAGGACCGCCCCCTCCTCGTACGATCCGCCGGCGGCCAGGGTGGCGGCCACGACGGCGGTGACGGTGTCACCGGCGCCGGAGACGTCGTAGACCGCGCGGGCCACGGCCGGGATCCGGAGCGGCGCGGCGTTCCGGGCCAGGACCATCCCCCGTGCGCCGAGGGTGAGCAGCAGCGCCTGGCATTGCAGGTGGCGGCGGGTCTCCTCGAGCCACTCGGCGTCGTCCGGGCGCAGCTCGGCCCGGAGCGCCGCCGCCAGCTCGGGCTCGTTCGGCTTGAAGACGGTGCAGCCCCGGTAGTCGAAGAAGTGCCTGGCCTTCGGATCGACCACCACCGGGATCTGGCGCCTTCGGCCGGCGTCCAGCGCGGCCTCGATCACGGCCGGGACCAGGACGCCCTTGTCGTAATCCTCCAGGACGATGGCATCGGCCGTGGCCGCCCGCTCCTCCACCCGCAGGGCCAGCGCTTCCGCGACGGCCGGGTCGACGTCCGTGTCCACTTCCCGGTCATAGCGCGCCACCTGCTGGTGACCCACCAGGACCCGTGTCTTCACCGTGCTGGGGCGGTCCGGCAGCGCCACCAACCCGTCGGTTTCGATCCCCGCGGACGCGGCCACCGCCCGGAAATCGTGGGCCGCGCCGTCGTCGCCCAGGGCGCCCACCAGGGGGACCCCCGCGCCCAGCGCGACCAGGTTCGCCGCCACGTTGGCCGCGCCACCCAGCGCGCGCCACTCGTCGCGGACCCGGACCACGGGTACCGGGGCTTCGGGCGAGATGCGGGACGCGCCGCCCCGCAGGTAGACGTCGAGCATGAGGTCGCCCACCACCAGGATCCGCTTGCCGCGGATGCGGTCGAGGAGGCGCTCGGCGCGGGGTACATCGAGTCGGTGCATGCGGCCGTCGTGGGCACGGAACTTGTGTCGAAACGACACCCGGTGATCGGGTCGCCGCAAGCTACCGGGGCGGGGAGGCGCTGTAAAGCGAGCGCCCGGCCGAAGAATCGATCGAAAGACGTGCGGATGTCAGGCATCGTTGCCAGAGTGGACGAGAGGGTACGGGGCGCCGCCCTGGACGTGTATCAGTATTTCACGCTCGGGACCCGGGCCACGCGGTTCGTGGTGGCGCGTCCGTTCTACTGGCGGGACACGCTCACCCACATGGACCGGATGGGGGTGGGCTCGCTTCCGATCCTGCTCCTGACGGGGCTGTTCACGGGGATGGTGCTCGCGCTCCAGAGCGCGGTGGCGCTGGAGCGGTTCGGTGCCGACATCTACGTGGGGAGCCTGGTGGGCGCGTCCATGGTCCGGGAGCTCGGGCCCGTGCTGGCGGCGCTCATCTTCGCCGGCCGGGTGGGGTCGGGGATCGCCGCGGAGATCGGCGCCATGCGAGTGACCGAGCAGATCGATGCGCTCCAGAGCTTCGGCACCGACCCGATCAAGAAGCTGGTCACACCGCGGATCCTGGCGGGGCTCATCATGCTCCCGCTCCTCACCATCGTCACCGACGCGGTCGGGATCTTCGGCGGGCTGCTGGTCTCGGTCTACAAGATCCAGGTCCCCGCCGACGCCTATCTCCGGGGGGTCTGGAGCACGCTGGCCCAGTCGGGCTTCGTGTTCGGCTTCTTCCCGCGAGACTTCGTGAGCGGGCTCCTCAAGCCGTTCGTGTTCGGCGGGATCGTGGCCCTCACGGGCTGCCACTACGGGCTGGCGGCGCGGGGCGGCACCGAGGGCGTGGGCACCGCCACCACCCGGGCGGTGGTCGTGGCCTCCATCCTCGTGCTCGCGGTGGACTACTTCCTGACGCAGCTGCTCTTCGTCCTGGTCCCCCACAGCGCCTGACCATGGACGCCGACGCGCAGCGCGACCGGACCGGGGACGAGGCCACCGACGGGCCCGACACCGGCCTCCTGCGACGGATCATCCGGGCCGAGATCGCGGGGGATCCCGGGGACGTCCGCGCCGCCGAGCCCGTGATCGAGCTGGAGGACGTCCATCTCTCGTTCGACCACCCCGTCCTCGAGGGGGTGAGCCTGACTGTGCGCGAGGGTGAAACGCTCCTGATCGTGGGCGAGTCAGGCACGGGCAAGTCCACCATCCTGAAGCTCATCCTGCGGCTCCTCCTGCCGGACAGCGGCGGCATCCGCGTCTTCGACCGGGAGATCACCGGGCTCTCGTTCAACGAGGCCCTCGAGCTCCGGCAGAGCATCGGCATGGTCTTCCAGAATGCGGCGCTGTTCGACTCGGTCAGCGTATTCGACAACATCGCCTACCCGCTGCGGGAGAACACCCACATGTCGGAGGACGAGATCGAGGACGTGGTCCGCCAGCGCCTCGAGTTCGTGGACCTCAATCCCGAGCGGGTGGCGCCGCAGCTGCCGGGCGAGCTCTCCGGCGGGCAGAAGAAGCGGGTCGGCCTGGCCCGGGCCATCGCGACCGACCCGAAGATCATCCTCTACGATGAGCCCACGGCGGGTCTCGACCCGCTCACGGTGGGGACCATCGGGGACATGACACGAAAACTGCAGAGGGAGCGTGGGGTCACCTCCATCGTCGTGACCCACGACCTGCGCGCCGGCTTCCGGGTGGCCTCGCGGGTGAACCTGCTGCGGGGCGGGCGGATCGTGTTCGACGGCGTGCCCGAGGAGATGATCGCGGAGGACGACGAGTACATCCAGCGCTTCCTGGCGCTGAGCTAGCGAGGGTAGATCGGCATGGCACGTGGCAAGCTCAACCGGGGCGAGCAGGCGGCGCGGCAGGTCCGCGTCGGCGCCGTCCTCATCCTGGCGATCGCGATCCTGGGATACGGGATCTTCCAGGTGGGACGACTCTTCGACGTCTTCGCCTCGCGGTACACCCTGGTCACGCTCGTGGAGGGCTCCGCCGGCCTCATCGAGGGGTCCCCCGTCACCCTGGCCGGGCAGCGCGTCGGACAGGTGGGCGCCATCGACTTCCTGCCCGTCGAGCAGCGGACCGACAGCGCCAACATCCGCGTGCTGCTCTCGATCAACCGGAGCGTCCGCGACCAGATCCGAAGCGACTCCCGCGCCGCCGTACAGACCCAGGGGCTCCTGGGCGACCGCTTCGTCAACATCTCCCCGGGCTCCTCCGCCGCGCCGGTCCTCGACCCCGGCGACACCATCCAGAGCCATCCCGCGCTCGACTACGACTCGGTGCTCCGGACCGCCGCCACCGCCCTGGAGCAGGTGCAGGACGTGGTGATCGACCTGCGCGCCATCACCGGGAGCATGGCCGCCGGTCAGGGCACGCTGGGCGCGCTCCTCCAGGACCAGCGGCTCTATGAGCGCATGACCACCGCCACCAACGAGCTCGCCGGCCTCCTCCGCACCGTCAACCGCTCCGACGGCACCCTCTCCCAGCTCATCCGCGACCCCACCCTCTACAACCGCATGAGCACTACGCTGGCCCGGCTCGACAGCCTCGGAGAGGTGGCCCTCGACGGCGAGGGCACGCTCGGCCGGCTCATCCGCGATGACTCCCTCTACTCCGCCCTCGTCGCCGTGACCGGGCGCGCGGACACGACTCTCGCCGGCGTCGAGGGTATGGTCCAGGATCTCGCCGACGGGGACGGCGCCGTGGCCCGGCTCCTCGAGGATCCCGAGCTGTACGACCAGCTGCTGAAAACGGTGGTCGACCTCCAGAACCTGATCCAGGCCCTGCGGGAGGACCCGTCGGCGCTGGGCCCGACGATTCGCGTGTTCTGAGCCACTCGCGCAGGTTGAGAACCAGCCACCCGCCTGCCGATACTGTGGTGGCAGGCTACTATGGGTGGGCACCGGACGCCGGGGAGCGGCCCGGCCTTGACGTGCCTCGAGGCCCGGGTACTCTTAATGCCGCCCGGTGACCTGCTGGACGCGGTGCGAAAGAGCCTCCATAGCGAGATGCCATGACCCCAGTTTCAGGCCCGCCTCTGAACCGCGTGGAGCGAGCTACGCTCGCGGCCACGTTCGTGGGCGCCGCCGATCGGTTCGGCGACCTGCCGGCGCTGCGGTGGCGGACAGGAGAGGAGTGGGCGAACCTGTCGTACCGGGAGGCCGAGGACCGGGTCGCCCGGATCGCCGCGTGGCTGGTTGCCATGGGCGTCCGGTCCGGCGACCGGGTGGGGATCCTGTCGGAGAACCGTCCGGAATGGCCCCTGTTCGACTACGCCGCCCTCTGTGTCGGGGCCATTACCGTGCCCGTCTACCCGTCGCTGCCGGCGGACCAGGTGGCCTACATCCTCAGGGATGCCGGGGTGCGGGGTGTGGCGGCGTCCACACCGGAGCAGCTCGAGAAGCTGGCGTCCCTCGGGAGCGGCCTCCTGGAGTGGACGGTCCTGTTCGGGGACGCGCCAATGGCGGCGCCGGCCGCGGATGAAGCGGAGGGTCTGCGGACCGGGGAGGCAGCGACCGCGGAACCGCAGGCCGCAGCGGCGGTTACGACCGGGGATCCGCACGCCGTCGCGTTCCGTACCGTGCTGGACGGCGCGCCGCTGCCGGACCTGCGGGCCCGGGCCGCGGCGGTGCGGCCGGACGACGTGGCCACCGTGGTGTACAGCTCGGGGACCACCGGGACGCCGAAGGGCGTGATGCTGTCGCACGGGAACATGGCGTTCATGGTGGCGGCCACCCGGCAGCAGGGGGCGATCCGGAGCGATCCGGGCGAGGTGTCGCTGTCGATCCTGCCTCTGTCGCACGTGCTCGAGCGGGCGTCCGAGTACTTCTTCTGGGACGAAGGGGTGACCATCGCGTACGCTCAGGCCATCGAGACGCTGGCCGAGGATCTCCTGGCCGTACGGCCGAACATCATGGTCTCGGTCCCGCGCCTGTTTGAGAAGCTGCACGCCCGCGTGG
>JBKGZE010000043.1:0-10050 GCA_046545735.1 Gemmatimonadota bacterium
CCCGAATGTGAAGTGCAGCTGCCAACCGGGGTTGGTCCTGTCGAATCCATACGCGTAATCGAGCCCCATCGGTCCGAACGGCGTCACGAGCTGCAGTCCGACGCCGGCCCCCCGGAAGAGCCGGGTCGGGTTCACCGCCAGCGCGTCGTCCCACAAGCTGCCGGCATCGGCGAACGCGGACGCGGAGATGTTGTCGCTGAAACGAATGGCGTACTCGGCGCTCAGCCGGACGAACGCCGTGCCCAGCCGGTCCGAGAGCGAGCCCGATCCGGACGGAAGGTACCCGACAGGGGTGATGGTGGTTTCATCATAGCCTCGCAGCCGCTCGCCGAACTGCACGCCGCCCATCCAGAACTGCTCGAAGGGGAAGTTGCTGGCATCACCGAAGATGCCGCCGAACTCGGCGGTGAGTCCGAGCGCCATGCGCACGGGTCGGACGCCCGGGCCGCCGCCACCGAACTGCCCGATGGGCGCCCACCACTGGCCTGACGCGGTGTACTTCTGGAAGTCACCGTCGCCGCCCAGGGGTCCGCCGCTGAGCTCGGCGCTGAGCTCCTGCCGCGTGCCGGCGGTGGGGAACAGCGGGCTGTCCAGCGTGTTCCGCCTGAGGGACAGCGACACGGTGCTCAGGATCCCCGGTGGCAGCGTGAAGATGCTCTCCTGGCTGTCGCCGAAGTTCTCGTACGAGGTGCGCGCCAGCTCGTAGCCGACGAAGACGCGGCTGCGACGCCGGTCCAGCGGGAACGGGAGACCGAAGCGCAGCGAGGCGCCCGTGTTCCGCCGCTCCCCTTCCGGGAAGTTGAAGAACCGGTTCTGCTTGGTGCTGAACAGCGAGACGGAGCCGCTGTACTGCGTGCCGCTGATGGCCGGATCCGTGTAGCTGGCGGAGAAGTTGTTGTACCGCCGGCCGAACTCCCAGCGCAGGTGGCCTGTCTTGGCCTGGCCGAACAGGTTGGGCTCATCGAAGCCGATGAACCCGGCGATCCCGCCCCAGCCGCCGAGCGTGGTGCCGAAGTTGAACGACCCGGTCTGCTTCTCCTCGACCTCGAACACCACGTCGATGTCCCCGTCGGGCAGCTGCTCCATACGGGGCGTGGGAAGCGGCTCCTCGAAGAAGCCGAGCCCCATGACGCTCCGGTAGCTCTGGATCAGGAGCTCCTCGCTGTACACGTCGCCGGGGACCACGAAGATGCGGTCCCGGATCACGTCCTCGTGGGTACGCGTGTTGCCCACGATGGCCACGCGGTTCACGTACGCCGGCTCCCGCTCCACGATGTCCCAGCCCACCCGCACCGCGGGCTCGCCCTCCGGGGTCTCCGTCCGCTCGAGGAACGGGACCACCTGCGCGTACAGGTAGCCCTGGTTGCGGTAGAGCTGCGAAACGTCTTCCGTGGCCCGGTCGAACCGGGTCCGGTTGAACACCGGTCGGTCGGCCGCGACTTGCCCCCGTTCCGCACCGATCCCGGCGATCCCGATGCTCGCCAGGAGCCCGCCGCGCGCGCTCTCGTAATACGAGCGCAGGTCTTCTGTGGGGAACTGCCGGTTCCCGCGGATGTCGAAGTCGACCAGCTGGTAGCGCGGGCCCTCCTCGATCTCGATCTCCAGCCGGGCCTTCCCGGTGGAGGCGTCCACGATGAGCGTGTCGCCGAGGACCTCGAAGTCGATGTAGCCGTGCCGGCCGTAGAACTCGGGCAGGTTCTGCCGCAGGTCGGCCCGGAGCGCATCCTCGTCGAAGAGGCCCGGCCGGAACCACAGGAAACCCTCTTCCCTGGTCTGCATGGCGCCTTCGATCTCGCCGTCGTCGAAGACCTCGTTGCCGATGATCTCCACCTCGGTGAGGGCCACGCGGGAGCCCTCCTCGACATCGAAGACCAGGCTGTACTCGCCGGGCACGCCTTCGATGGGCTCGAGCCGGTGCTCGATGGAGCGCACCCGGATCCCCTTCTCCGCCAGCAGCTCGCGCACCAGCGTCTCGGCATCGGTGACCCGGGCGGGGTCGTACGCCTGCCCCGCCCGCAGCCCCACGCTGTCGCGGACCGTTCGGGGCCGCACGCGCTCCAGCCCTTCGAACTCCACGAACGCCACGTACGGCTGCTCTTCCACCTCCACGATCAGCCGCACGGGCGAGTCCGCGTCCGCCGGGTCGATCTCCTCGGCGTACACCTTCACGTCGGCGTACTGGTCGGTGACCCAGAGCCGACGGATGGCTTCCCGTATGGTGCGGAAGGTAACCTCATCACCCAGGCGGATCCCGGCGGTCGAGAGGATCAGGTCCTCGTCGATGCGCTCGTTGCCCCGGACCTCCACCGCCGCCACGCGCACCGGCTCCACGGCCGGGACCGGCTCCTGCGCCGCCGCGGGGCGGGGCTGTCCTGTGAACGCGACGAAGGAGGCGACCGCCAGCGCGGCCGCCCCCCGGATGCTCTTTGCGGTGAGTCGCCTCATGTTTTCGTTGAAGATGGGACGCGGAACTCCAGGACGTCCCCGGCGTCCGCCACATCCACTTCGATCTCGTCGCCCGGCGAGAACTCCTGCACCAGGATCTTCTCCGAGAGCGGATCCTCCAGGTACCGCTGGATCGCGCGCCGGAGCGGGCGGGCACCATACTTCTCGTCGTAGCCCTTGTCCACCAGGAAGTCCACGGCCCGGTCCGTCAGCGTGAGCCCGAGCTCCTCTTCCTCGAGCCGATCGCGGACCTCCTTGAGCATGATATGGACGATCTCCCCGATCTGTTCCTTGCTCAGCGGATGGAAGACGATCGTGTCGTCCACCCGGTTCAGGAACTCCGGGTTGAAGGCCCGCTCGATCTCCTCGGTGACCTTGCTCTGCATCCGCTCGTACGTGGTCTCCGAGTCCCGCTGGTGGAAGCCCAGCGCCGCCTTCCCCGTGCTGATGTCCCGCGCGCCCAGGTTGGACGTCATGATCAGCACGGTGTTCTTGAAGTCGATCACCCGGCCGTAGTTGTCCGTCAGCTGCCCGTCATCGAGCACCTGCAGGAGGATGTTGAACACGTCCGGGTGCGCCTTCTCGATCTCGTCCAGCAGCACCACGCTGTACGGCCGGCGGCGCACCGCCTTGGTCAGGGTGCCGCTGTCCTCGTAGCCCACGTAGCCCGGAGGCGCGCCGATCAGACGCGAGACGGAGAACTTCTCCATGTACTCGCTCATGTCGACCCGGATCAGCGCATCTTCGTCGGCGAAGAGGAACTCCGCCAGCGCCCGCGCCAGCTCGGTCTTCCCGACGCCGGTGGGCCCGCTGAAGATGAA
Organism: Gemmatimonadota bacterium; assembly: GCA_046545735.1. Taxonomy (GTDB): domain Bacteria; phylum Gemmatimonadota; class Gemmatimonadetes; order Longimicrobiales; family RSA9; genus JAWVYT01. Next base: position 3,267 of record JBKGZE010000043.1, read on the forward strand.
GCTCCCGATCGGGCGGTGCGGATCCTTCAGGCCCGCCCGGCTACGGCGGATGGCCCGGCTGATCGCCGCGATGGCCTCGTCCTGGCCCACCACGCGCTTGTGGATCTCCTCCTCCATTTGCACCAGCCGCTCCGTCTCCGCCTCCTTCAGCCGCGTGACCGGGATTCCCGTCCAGCGACTGACGATGAAGGCGACGTCCTCGACGCTGATCACCGGCCGGTGCTGCTTCCGCTCCTCTTCCCAGTCCTCCTGGACCTTGCGGATCTTCCCCTGGAGCTCCCGCTCCTGGTCGCGCAGCTCGGCCGCCCGCTCGAAGTCCTGGTCCCGGATCGCCTCATCCTTCTTCTCCGCCAGCTCCTCGAGCTCCTCCTTCAGCTCGGAGACCTCCGGCGGCGGCACCTGGGTGGCCAGGCGGGCCCGGGCCCCGGCCTCGTCGATCACGTCGATGGCCTTGTCCGGCAGGAACCGGTCGGTGATGTAGCGCTCGCTCAGCTTGGCCGACGCGCCCAGCGTCTCGTCCGGGATCTCCACCCGATGGTGGTCCTCGTAATGACGGCGCAGCCCCTTCAGGATCTCGACGGACTCCTCCACGGTGGGCGGGTCCACGATCACCGTCTGGAAGCGTCGCTCCAGCGCGCCATCCTTCTCGATGTACTTGCGATACTCGTTGAGCGTGCTGGCGCCCACCGCCTGCAGCTCGCCCCGGGCCAGCGCGGGCTTGAGCATGTTGGAGGCGTCGATGGCGCCTTCCGCGGCCCCGGCGCCCACCAGCGTGTGGAGCTCGTCGATGAACAGGATCACCTGCTTGTTCTGGGCGATCTCGTTCATGATCGCCTTCAGCCGCTCCTCGAACTGGCCCCGGTACTTCGTGCCCGCGATCACCGCGGCCATGTCCAGCGCCAGCACCCGGTGGTTCGTCAGGCTGTCCGGCACCTCGCCCTTCGAGATGAGCTGGGCCAGTCCCTCGACGATGGCCGTCTTCCCGACGCCCGCCTCCCCGATCAGGACCGGGTTGTTCTTCTTCCGGCGGCTCAGGACCTCCATGACCCGCTCGATCTCGGGCTCGCGGCCGATGGTCGGGTCCAGCTCGCCGTTGCGCGCCAGTTCGGTCAGGTCCCGGCAGAAGTGGTCCAGCGCCGGCGTCTTCGACTTCTTCTCCCCCTTGGGGATCTGGCCTCCCTGGCCGCCGCCGGTGGGTCCGCCTCCCGACAGGGGGGGTGTGGGGTTGACGTCGCTGCCCAGGAGCTTCAGCGTCTCGTTGCGGGCCTCGTCGAGCGAAAGGCCCAGCGAGTTCAGGACCTGCGCGGCGATGCCCTTCTCCTCCTTCAGGAGCCCGAGCAGGAGGTGCTCCGTGCCCACGTAGGAGTGGTTCAGCTCGCGGGCCTCGGCCATGGCGTACTCCAAAACCTTCTTGGCCCGGGACGTATACGGGAGCTCGCCGAGCGCGATGGTGGCCTTGCCCTTCTTGACCGATTCCTCGATGCGCTCGTGGATCTGCTCCAGGTCCACGTTCAGGTTCATGAGGACCGCCGCCGCGACGCCTTCGCCCTCGCGGATCAGTCCCAGCAGGATGTGCTCGGTACCGACGTAGTCGTGCTGGAGACGGATCGCCTCCTCCCGCGCCATCGCGAGTACCTTCCGCACCCTGTCTGTGAAGTTGTAATTCATCGGTGCCTCGTAGCGGGAGTCGTCTGCGTGACGACCACTCTATTCAACCTCGGAGTCGTGTTCTCCGACCGTGTCCGGCCCATCCGGCTCGTCGGATTCTGCGGTCAGCGTGCGCCGCACGTAGGCGGCACGATGCAAATCGCTCTCCTGATCGCTCAGTGGTCGTCCGGCCACCTGCTCCAGGTGGGCCGGCTGGGAGAAGATCATGATTTTGTTGAGCGTGTATACACTGACGCCCGAGAGCAGTTTCATGCTCACGCCGAGCCTGACTCCGCTCAGCAGGTTCATGACCTCCTCGAACGACAGGGAGCGAGCATAGCGCAGCAGGCCGTACGCCCGCCAGATCTTGTCCTCCATGACGGCGGGCGCCTCGCGGAGCAGCACCCCCCGGGCATGCTGTTCGTAACGGATGACCCGCTCCACGATCCTCTGGAGGTGGTCGATCAGCTCCTCTTCGGGCTTGCCGAGCGTGGTCTGGTTCGAGACCTGGAAGAAGTTCCCGACCACCTCGGAGCCTTCGCCGTACAGCCCCCGGAACGTCAGTCCCACCTGGCCGATCCCCTGGAGGACCTTGCCGATCTCCTTGGTCAGGACCAGGCCGGGCAGGTGGACGAGGACCGAGGCGCGCAGCCCCGTCCCCACGTTCGTGGGGCAGCTCGTCAGGTAGCCGAACTCGTGATGGTACGCGATGGGCAGCTCGGCCCCGAGCTCTTCGTCCAGCGCGTCCACCTGCCCGTAGGCGTCGTGCAGCCGGAGCCCCGACATGAGGCTCTGGAGCCGCATGTGGTCCTCCTCGTTCACCATGAGCCCCGCCTGCTCGGCGGCGCCCATGATCAGCCCCGCGCCCGTGTACGGTCCGGGCGCGTTCACGCCGATCAGCTCGCGGGAGACCAGGTGCCGCTCCAGCAGGACCTTGCGGGAGAGCTCGGGGAGCGACTCGATGTCCACCGATGCGCCGTCGCGCAGGAGCGTGCTGCGCCTGGCCGCCTGCTGGACGGCGGTCCGGATCCGCAGCCGCTCCTCCGGCTCGACACGGCGGCCGAACGGGTGGCCCTGGAGGTTGCGAGCCAGGCGGACCCGGGTGGAGAGGACGATTCCCGAATGGGGGCCGCTCGCTTCGAGCCAGCTGAGACCGAAGTCCCCCCGGGCGTCGAGCTCGATCATTCCACCGCTCCTTCCAGCTCCCGGATCTGGTCGCGGATCTGCGCCGCCCGCTCGAACTCCTCGCGCTCGACGGCCCCGTCCAGCTTCCGGCGGAGCCGCGAGAGCTGCTCCACGCGCTCCGCTGCCGTGCTGTCCGGGGGCAGGTACACCTTCCCTACGTGCTGCGATGCGCCGTGAAGCCGGCGGAACAGGCTGCGGAGGTGGCTGTCGAAGGTGACGTAGCAGTGAGGGCAGCCGAGTCGTCCGGTCTGCTTGAAGTCGTCGAGCGTGAGGCCGCAGAACTCGCACTCCACTGAACGGGAGGCGCCTCCGGCCGGCTTGTCCTGGGACATCTGGGCCAGGAAGTCCGTGAGCGGGAGGCTCCCCACCTCGGACTCCGTCTCCAGCCCCTTCTCGGCAGCGCACGCCTCACACAGGTGGAACGTCCCCATCTTGTTGTCCACGATCTGCGTGAGGTGGATCACCGCCTCGTTCTTCCCACAGTTGTCGCACAGCATACGTCAATCCGGGTACAGTCGCTCGAGTCTGCCGTCCCGCACGCGGAGCACCCGGTCCGTGCGGTCCGCCAGCTCTCGGTTGTGCGTGGCCAGCACCAGCGCCACGCCGTAGTCCTGGCGCAAGCGGAAGAAGAGCTCGTGGAGCCGGTCGCTGGTCTGGCTGTCCAGGTTGCCGCTGGGCTCGTCCGCCAGCAGCACCTCCGGGTTGTTCGCCAGCGCCCGGGCCACCGCCACCCGCTGCTGCTCTCCGCCGCTCAACTCCGTGGAGCGGTGCGTCCGCCGCTCCGATAGCCCCACCTGCTCGAGCAGCTCACGCGCGCGGTCGCGCGCCGCGTCCAGTGGCGCTCCGGCGATGAGCTGGGGCATCATAACGTTCTCCTCCGCCGTGAACTCCCGCAGCAGGTGGTGGAACTGGAAGACGAACCCGATGCCGACGCTCCGGAACTCCGCCAGGGCCGCGCTGTCCAGCCCGTTCAGGTCCCGTCCCGCCACGATCACCTGCCCGTCGGTCGGCCGGTCCAGTCCACCGAGGAGGTGGAGCAGCGTGGACTTGCCCGCGCCACTCGCGCCGATGATGGCCACGGCCTCCCCCCGTGCCACATCCAGGTCTACACCGTCCAGCACGGTGAGTTCGGTCCCGCCCCCGCCCGGGTAGATCTTCCGCAGGCCGCGGACCCGGATGGCGCCCTCGGGCGCGGCACCGGCCTCCGGCGCTTCGACGGGCGCACGGATCGGCTCGCGCGCGTCAATCATGGCGGATCGCTTCCACCGGGAGCAGGCGGGCCGCCTGCCGGGCGGGATAGATCGTGGCCACGAACGCGACCAGGGTGCTCAGTACGATGATCAGCGCCAGGTCGAGGGGCTCGAGGGCCACCGGCAGCGTGTCGAGGAAGTACACGTCGCCCGGCAGCTCGATGAACTCATAGGTGTCCAGCAGCCAGACCAGGAAGAGGCCGAGCCCCGTGCCCAGCGTGGTCCCCACCACGCCGATGGCCAGCCCCTGCTGCATGAAGATCCGGAGCACCGTCCGGTCGTTCATGCCCATGGACTTGAGGATCCCGATCTCGCGGGTCTTGTCCGCCACGACCATCACGAGGGTGCTGATGATGTTGAACGCGGCCACGAGCACGATGAGGAAGAGGATGACCGCCATGGCGATCTTCTCGAGCTTCAGCGCGCCGAAGAGCGCCTCGTTGAGCTGGACCCAGTCCTGGGTGTAATACGGGAACCCGAGCTCCTGCTGCAGCCAGATCGAGGTCTCCCGGGATTCCCACGGCTCCTCCACGACCAGCCCGACCCCGCTCACGGCTCCCTCCAGGTCCAGGATCTCCCGGGCCGCGTCCAGCGGGGCGTACATGTAGCTGGAGTCGTACTCGTACATCCCGGTGGCGAACCGGTCCGTGACCTCGAACGTACGCACACGCGGTACCACCTGTCCGGTCCCCGGGTGCGTCTGGAACTTCTCGAACGACGCGATCAGAACCGTATCGCCGGGGAACGCGTTCAGCTTCTCGGCGAGGCGCACGCCCATGAGGAGGGGCGGGTACCCGCTGGCGGTGGGCCCGAAGTCGAGCTCTCCGGTGCGGATGTCCTCTTCCAGCTGGATGATCGGGGGCTCGTCGCCCGAGGGATCGATCCCGAACACGGTGCCCGGCTGGGCGTACTCGGTGCCGGGGACCATGACGCCCACCTGGGTCATGATGAACGGCTCGGCGGCCACCGCGCCGGGTGCCTCCAGCGCCACGTCCATGACCGGCTCCCAGTCCGGCATCCGGAACCCGCCGCCCGTCTGCTGGAACACGTAGACGTGCGGGTTCATGCCCACGATCTTCGCCTGCAGGTCCTGCTGGAGTCCGGTCATCACCGCGATCACGATGATGAGCGCCGCCACGCCCACGAACACGCCCGCCACCGCGATCAGGGTGATCAGCGAGACGAAGGTGCCCTTGCGTCGCGACGCCAGGTAGCGCCGGGCGATGTACCAGTCCAGGCGCTTCACACGCCTTCCTCCGGCCTCAGGGTCGGGAACAGGATCACGTCACGGATCGTGGCTCTGTCCGTGAGCAGCATCGCCAGCCGGTCGACGCCGATCCCCACCCCACCCGCGGGCGGCATCCCGTACTCGAGGGCCCGCAGGTAGTCCTCGTCCAGCATCAGCGCTTCCTCGTCGCCCGCCTCCCGCAGGCGGGTCTGCGTCTCGAACCGGTCCCGCTGATCGAACGGGTCGTTCAGCTCGCTGAACGCGTTGGCGATCTCCCGCCCCCCGACGATCAGCTCGAAACGCTCAGTCAGGCGCTCGTTCCCCCGCTTCGGCTTCGCCAGCGGCGAGAGCTCACGGGGGTAGTCGAGGACGAACGTGGGCTGCTCCAGCTTCGGCTCCACCAGCTCGCTGAACAGGGCGTCCAGCAGCTTGCCGCGGCCCATCGTGGCCGTCTCGTCGATTCCGACCTCCCGGGCCGCCGAGCGCAGCGCGTCGTCGCTCATCTCGCCGGCATCCACACCGCCGATCTCGTTCAATGCCTGAAGGAAGCCGATCCGCCTGTAGGGCGGCGAGAAGTCCAGGCGCTTCCCCTCGAACTCCACCACGCGCGAGCCCACCGCCCGCTCGGCGGCGAAGGCCAGCAACGCCTCGACCCGGTCCATCATGTCGTGGTAGTCGGCGAAGGCCTCGTAGAACTCCAGCATGGTGAACTCGGGGTTGTGCGTCCGGTCGATCCCCTCGTTGCGGAAGTCCTTGCCGATCTCGTAGACCCGCTCCAAGCCGCCCACGATGAGCCGCTTCAGGTACAGCTCGTCGGCGATCCGCAGGTACAGCTTCATGTCCAGCACGTTGTGGTGGGTGGTGAACGGCCGGGCCAGCGCGCCGCCGTAGAGCGGCTGCAGGATGGGTGTCTCCACCTCCACGTATCCGCGGGCGTCGAGGAACTCCCGGAGCGCCCGCACCAGGCGGGCGCGGGTCACGAAGGTGTCGCGCACCTCCGGGTTCACCGCCAGGTCCGCGTAGCGCTGGCGGTAGCGCTGCTGGAGGTCGGTGAAGCCGCTGTACACGACGCGCTCGCCCGTCTCCCGGTCCTCCTCCACCTTCCCGTAGGGCGGCGGGCGCAGCGATTTCGCCAGCAGCTCGAAGTCCTCCACCAGAAGCGATGGCTCGCCCATGCGGGTCCGCATGGTCCGCCCTTCGGCGCCCACCCAGTCCCCCACGTGCAGCAGCTTCAGCAGGTCGTAGCGCTCGGCGCCCACCACGTTGTTGCGGAAGAACAGCTGGATGCGCCCGGTCCGGTCCTCCAGGTCCACGAACGAGACCTTGCCGTGGCCGCGGAGCGACACGATCCGGCCGCCGACCCGTGCCCGGGGGCCCGCCCCATCCTCGTCCAGCTCGCCCGCCCCTTCCGCCGCCTCCAACTGCGAGACGGCATCAGCCGCCGCGTGGGTCACGTCGTAACGGTATGCATAGC
>JBKGZE010000044.1:0-9999 GCA_046545735.1 Gemmatimonadota bacterium
GCGCTCCGCCGCGACGCGCGCTCCCTACCGCTTGATGCGCTCCCCGCCGTCCTCGTGGCGGAAGACCCAGGCAGCCAGTCGCCCGGGGCGCAGCTGACGCCCGCGGTCGTGGGGCTCCCGATCCGCGCGGGACCCGTCGCTGGCCGTCGGGCCGGTGTCGAGCTCGCTGCGGATCGCCCGCAGCCGATCCCGCCAGTGGTTCCAGTTGGACGCCCGCAGGTCGACCCACCCGTTCTCCACGATCTTCCGATCGGTCGGGTCCTGACCCGGCTCGGGCGCGACCTTCACCGCCTGACCGCGGAGCACCCGCTCCCCGTCAGGCAGCAGGATGGGCAGGCCAATGGTCAGGATCCGGACGCGCAGGTCCTCGTCGCCCTGGATGAGATCCGCCGCTCGTTCCGCCGTCTCGTCCGGGTCAAGATCGACGGCCGCGTCCATCCCGTCGTAGAGCCGCCGCAGGATGGCCACCTCGAAGAGCAGCTTGGAGAGGCGGGGCGGCCCCAGCATCTCGTAGGCGACGGATTCGGTTCCGTACTCCCGCTCGAGAGCTTCCATGCGGTCGAGGGCCACCTCCCGGAGCACCCCGGCGCGGTACGTGGGCCCCGAGGTGGAGGCGTCGAGCGCCGCCACCACGTCGTGGCCGGTGGGCCGGCCCAGGACCTCGCGGACCACGTCATCCGCGATCTCCTCCGGTGTGATGTACTCCATGAGCCCGAGCGCCGTCAGCGTCTCGAACTCGCCCAGGCTGAACAGCCCGTTCTCCCCGGCATCCAGGTAGACGCCTTCGAGGGTCCCCCCGGACGCCGTGAAGGTGGACGCGGCGCCGTCGCCGAACGCGTCCGCCACCGGCACCGCGCCCGTGGCGTCGTAGCGCTCCATCGTCCTGCCCCGCTTCGTCACCTGACCGTAGGCGATCCGCTTCCAGCTGATGGCGGCCGTCGGCTTGATCTCCTTGACCGCAGGGGCCCCCGGAGTCCGGGCCATGAGATAGAGCAGGAGCGTGTGGGCCCCCGCCACACCGCTCTTGGCCAGCAGCATGCGGCTGGGGCGCTCCTCCGAGTGGGTGAAGGGGATGTTCAGGCCCTGCCCGCCGGTCCCCGCGGTACCGATCTTCACGTACATCCGGGTTTCCGCCCGCTTCATGGCATCCAGCGCGATCTGCACGTGCCGGATCAGCTGCGGCAGGTAGAGCGTGGCCAGGTGCCGCTCCACCGCCTCCCGGCTGCACTCGCCCCCCTCCGCCTGCTGCCGGAGCTCGGTCGCGCTGGCGAAGACGTTCTGGTAGGCGAAGGCCGTCGCGGTGTTCACGCAATCCACCACCAGGTCCGGGCGGTGCCGCTCGAGAAGCGACGCGAAATGGGATCGCTTCACCACGTCGGGCGTCAGATCGCCGTAGAGGTCGTCGAGGAGCCGGGCACGGGCGTCCGGGTCCGCGAGCACGTCGGTCCGGGCCCGGTCCTTCAGCGACTCGGGCCAGAACATGTCCCCCCATTCGGCCACGACCTCGATCCCATCCACCTCACGGCGGAACTCCTCCGCCGCCGGCTCCACCTCCCCACGGGTCAGCGCCGTGAGCACGATCTTCTTCGGTCCGTGCGGCGCGAGCGCACGCGCAACCGCCATCCCGACCAGCCCCGAACCACCCAGCAGCAGTACTGTCCTGTCTTCTATGTGCATGACCCGATTGCCCCCTTCACACCGGTTCCGTTACGGTCTCGATTCTTCGAGATCGGCATAACTCCTACTCGATTCGCCGCAGCGCGTCCACTTCCCGCGCCGTCAGCTCCCGCCACTCGCCTTCGCCCAGCTCACCCAGCTCCACCGGCCCCAGTCGCTCGCGCCGGAGCCGCCGGACCGGGTGGCCGAGCGCATCGAACAGCCGCCGCACCTCGCGTTTCCGCCCCTCCCGCATCACGATCCGGAGCCGCGTGTGGGCCGAGGCCCCCGCGCCTCCCCTCGCCTCCTCGCGCGCCAGCACGTCCACGCGGTGGGCCCGCGCCGGCCCATCCTCGAGCTCGATTCCCTCCAGCAGACGACGGCGCTCCGCGCCGCCCGCTTCGCCCACCACCTCCACCACGTAGACCCGGTCCACCTCGTGGCTCGGATGCATGAGACGGTTCGCCACCCCCCCTTCGTTCGTGAGCAGCAGGAGCCCGGAGCTGTCCAGGTCCAGCCGACCCACGTGGAACAGGCTGCCGTACCGCGCCGGCAGGAGATCGTACACCGTGGGGCGGCCCTGCGGGTCGTCGCGCGTGGTCACGTACCCGGCCGGCTTGTGCACCATCACCCATTTCGCCGGCTCCAGGGCGACCGCGCGCCCGTCCACCTCCACGCGGTCGTCCGGTTCCACCGTCACCCCCATCTCCCGCACCACCGTCCCGTTCACCGCCACCCGTCCGGCCCGGATCAACGCCTCGGCCCCCCGCCGCGACGAGACACCCGCCCGGGCCAGGTACTTCTGCAGACGCATGGTCACTCCCGCGATTCCCCGTCCCCCCCGTCCCGGTCCGCCTCGTCCGCCTCGTACGCCTCCTGTTCGATCGCCGCACTCGCCGCGCCCACCTGACCGGCTTCGCCCGCCTCATCCCCCTCGATGCCGCCCCGGGTGGCGGCGAGGATCACGGGCAGCTCGTCGGGCTTCGGCAGGTCGTCGAGAGAGGCGAAGCCGAAGTGGTCGAGGAAACGGGCGGTGGTGCCGTAGAGGAGGGGGCGACCGAGTCCTTCGCCCCGGCCGACCACGTCGATGAGGCCGAGCTCCTGCAGGGAGCGGAGCACGTGGGAGGAGCCGACGCCCCGGATCTCTTCCACCTCCGCGCGCGTCAGCGGCTGCCGGTAGGCGACGATGGCCATGACCTCGAGGGCGGCGCCGGACAGGCGTGTGCTGGTGGGGACGGTCTCGAAGCGCTCGAGGTGCGGCGAGTATTCGGGGCGCGTGAGGAGCTGATAGCCGCCCCCGATCTCGTAGACCTGGAACGCCCGCCCCTGCGCCTCGTACTCCTCGCGCAGCGCCTGGATGGCCGTCCGCACCGCCTCCGCGTCCAGCTCCTCCTCCCCCCGCGAGAGGTCTTCGGCGGAGAGCGGCGCGTCGCTGGCGAAGAGCAGCGCCTCAATGATCTGCGTCGTCTTCATCCGCTGGTCCGTGGTGGGTGTCCGGCTCCGTCTCGATCTCCCCCTCAGGCGGAGGCTCCCGCCGGTAGATCCAGAGGGGCGCGAAGGCCTGGCTCTGCCGCATGGCGACCTCCCGCCGGCGCGCGAGCTCGAGGCTCGCCAGGAGCGTGGCCACCGCGTGCAGCTTCTCGGGATGCTCCGCCAGGAGCTGCTTGAACTCGACCCGATCGAAGCGGGAGAGTGTGTCGAGGATGAGCTCGACCTTCTCCTCGAGCGTCACCACGCGGCCGTGCACCCGGTGCGTTTCCGGCGGACGGCTGCGCTCGATCAGCTCGTACAGCGCGTCCCACAGGTCCGCCCAGTCCACCTCCAACTCCACCTCCGAGAGGTCCACCTTCGGCCGGGGCGGGACGTACCCGCGACCAAAATGACGTGACCGGTGCGCTTCCGCATCTTCCAGGCGATCGGCCGCGTCCCGGAAGTGCTCGTACTCCAGCAGACGGCGGACCAGCTCGGCCCGGGGATCTTCCAGTTCGCCCTCGTCGTCGACCCGCCGCGGGAGCAGCATGCGGGACTTGATCCGGATCAGCGTGGCGGCCATCTCCAGGAACTCCCCCGCCCGATCGATTCCCAGGGTCTCGATGCCCTCGACCGCTCGGAGGAACTGCTCGGTTATCCGGGCGATGGGGATGTCGAAGATGTCGATGTCCTGCTCACGGATCAGGTGGAGCAGGAGGTCGAGTGGACCTTCGAACTGCTCGAGCTCGATGACGAAGACGGCTTCATCCATCGCCTCGCCCCCGCCCGCCCCGGTCAGACCAGCCATTCCACCACTCCGAACGCCACGTCCGCCAGCGCCCACGCCGGCCAGAGGAGCGTACCCAGCGCTTCCGGGACCGCGAACACCAGAACCAGCAGGACCACGAGTCCGTACCGGCCGAACCGGCGATAGCGGCCGCGCAGCGAGCGGGGCAGCAGGTGCGCCACCACATGCGAGCCGTCCAGCGGCGGGATGGGGATCAGGTTGAAGAACGCCAGGATCAGGTTCAGCACCACCCCCAGACTCCCGGCGCGGAAGAGCGCGCCCGACACCGGCTCGGCCGCACCCGCCCGCCCGAGCCAGACCGCCCCTGCCATGAGCAGCGTGAACCCGACCACCAGCACGAGATTGACGGCCACCCCCGCCAGCGAGACCAGGATGTCGCCCCGACGGTAGTCGCGGAAATTGCGCGGATCGACCGGGACGGGCCTGGCCCAACCGAACAGCACCCCGCCCGGCATCAGGACGAGCAGCATGGGAACCACGATGCTGCCCATCACGTCGATGTGCGGCACCGGGTTCAGCGTGAGACGCCCCGCACGCTGCGCCGTGTCGTCTCCCTGTGTGAGCGCCACCCAGCCGTGCGCCACTTCGTGCAGCACCACCGAGATCAGCAACACGGGGAGGAAGATCAGGACCTGTTCAACCGGCTCCATGCGGCCAGAACCTACGCGCGCGCGGGTGCCGGCGCTACCGTGTTCCCGGGGGTTCCCCACATCCCGACTCGCGTGCCCCCGCTCGCGGGCGCCGACCCCGGCTCGGCCCGGTCCCCGGGTCCCGGAGGGTCCCGGACCTTGACAAGCGGCCGCGTCCCGTTCATACTGCGGGGCTTTGGAAGACCGGTAACCAGCGGGAGCTAGGGACTTTGGCGAACAGCAAGAGCGCATCCAAGCGGGCCAGGCAGAACCGTCGGCGATACGAGCGCAACCGGCACCAGCGGTCGCGGCTGAAGAGCGCGATCAAGAGCGTCATGAACGCCGAGGACGGCGACACGGCCACCGCGGCCTTCAGGAAGGCCTCCGCCCTGCTCGACCGATTCAGCGGCCGGAACCTGCTGCACAGGAACAAGGCGGCCAGGAAGAAGTCGCAGCTCGCGAGGATCGTCAGTGACAAGGGCGGCACGCCGTAAGCGTCGCCTGGACAGTTGGTTGCGGGGCCCAGCCGCCTCCGTCCGTCGGACGGGGGCGGCGTTTTCGTATCGACGTGGAGGCGGACCCCGGGTGTCGCACCTCTCACGCTCGTGCGCGCTTCGCGGCGACCTCGACGTGGGGGACTAGTCGAACAACGAGAGCGTGTCCGGGTCCGGTTGGCCGGTCGGGTCGGCGGGCGGGTCGTCGTCGGGCTCCGCGGCGCCTTCGTGGCGGAAGAACTCGCGGCCGAAGGCGCGGGAGTAGTCGGTCCAACCCGCTTCGCTGGAGCGGACCAGGTCGAGGGCCTGCTGGACCTTGGCGTCGGTGTCGTCGGCGTAGTGGAGGATGAGCGCCTCGAGGGTATGGGGCTCGCGCGGGCTCTGCCACTCGTAGCGTCCCTGATGGGATGCGATCAGGTGCTCCACCAGCCGGAGCCGGTCCTCCGGGATGTTGAGCTTCCGGCCGGCCTCGTGGACCATCTCGATCCCCAGGAGGATGTGGCCCAGGAGCTTCCCGGCGGTCGTGTACGGGAATCCCGCCTGGGCGGCGATCTCCCGGATCTTGCCGATGTCGTGGAGCAGGGCCCCCGCGATCAGGAGGTCGCGGTCGACGATCGGGCCGTAGTGCTCGGCCATGGCCGAGCACAGCTTCGTGACGGAGAGCGTATGCTCCAGCAGCCCCCCCACGTAGGCGTGATGGTTCCTCTTGGCCGCGGGCGCTTTCCGGTACCACGCGCCGGTCTCGGTCTTGGGACCGATCAGGGCCCGCAGCAGCTTGCGTAGCGGCGGGTCCTTCACCGAAGCCATGAGGTCGGTGAGCTCGGCCTCCATGCCCACGGGATCGCGTGGGCAGCGGGGCATGAACAGCCCCAGGTCGTCGGGCTCTACGTGGATCTGCTCCAGGTGCTCCACGTTCACCTGCGGCTGTCCCTGGAACACCTCCACGCGACCGCGGACCCCGATGTAGACGCCCGGCGCCGCGACACTGCCGTAGCGTTCCGCGTGGTCCCACACCCGCGCCTGCACCGTCCCGTGCAGGTCCGTCAGCTCCAGCCGCAGGTACGGCTTGTCCTGCCGGGTCGTGGCTGCGGCCGCCCGCACCACGCTGTAGCACGCGACGATGGGCGTCCCGTCCTCCAGCTCCGCCGCCGCCGGCCACGGCGGCTCGCGGCCACCGAGCCAGTCCCGCAGCGGCACCCCGACCGCGGGCCCGCCGGGGAGAACGGCGTCAGGCATCCCTGCGGGCCTGCCGGCGGGCGTAGTCCACGCCCTGTTCGGCGGTCCATACCACGCGTCCGCCGACCACGGTCATGCGGGCGCGGCCGCGCAGCGTGCGACCCGCGAACGGCGTGTTCCGGCTCTTGGACGCGAACGCGGCGGGGTCGACGGTCCATTCCTCCGACGGGTCGAACACGGTCACATCGCCGGGCGCCCCCTGGGCCAGCGTGCCGCCCGGGAGGTTGAAGGCCCGAGCCGGGGCGGCGCTCATCCGATCGATGAGGTCGGACAGCGAGAGGATGCCGGGCTCCACCAGCTCGGTCACCGCCAGGCCGAGGGCCGTCTCGAGCCCCACGAGGCCGAACGGCGCATCGTCGAACGCCTGTTCCTTCTCGTCGTAGTGGTGCGGCGCGTGGTCGGTGGCGATGCAGTCGAGGGTGCCGTCGCGGAGCCCTTCCCGGACCGCCTCCCGGTCATCGGCCGGCCGGAGCGGCGGGTTGACCTTGGCGTCGGTACGGTACCCCACCACGGCCTCGTCGGTGAGGGCGAAGTGGTGCGGAGTCCCTTCCGCTGTCACGTGGGCGCCGCGCGCCTTCGACGCCCGGATCAGCTCCACGCCACGGCGGGTGGACACGTGCTGGATATGCAGTCGTCCGCCGGTCACCTCGGCCAGGATCAGGTCCCGGGCGATCATCACCTCTTCCGCCGCGGCCGGGATCCCGGTGATGCCGAGACGGGTGGAGATCAGCCCTTCGTTCATGGAGCCGTTCCGGGAGAGGCTCCGGTCCTCGCAGTGTGCGGCGACGGGGATCCCGAACGTGCCGGCGTACTCGAGGGCGAGCCGCATGAGGCCGCTGTCGGTGATGGGCAGTCCGTCATCGCTGATGGCGACCGCGCCCGCATCCACCATCTCGCCCACCAGCGTCAGCCGCTCCCCCTTCTGTCCGACGGATACGGCACCCGCGGGGTAGACCCGCGCGGCGCCCGCGCGGGCGCCCTGGGCCAGGACGTAGCCCACGGCCGCCGGGTCGTCGACCGGCGGGTCCGTGTTCGGCATCCCGCAGATCGAGGTGAAGCCGCCTACGACGGCGGCCCACGCCCCGGTGGCGATGGTCTCCTTGTGCTCGCCGCCGGGCTCCCGCAGGTGCACGTGGACATCGATCAGGCCCGGAGCCACCACCAGCCCGGTGACGTCCCGCACGTCGGCCTCCGCGGACGCCGCCAGCTCCGTACCGACCTGCGCGACCGTCCCGTCGGCCAGGAGGACGTCGAGGGTCTCGTCCACACCGGCGGCGGGATCGATCACCCGGCCGCCCTTCAGCAGCAGCTGTCGCTCAGCCATTCTCGTCCGCCCCCTTCGCCGCCTCGGCTCGTTCCGGCGCCCCGCCCGCCAGGAGGTAGAGCACCGCCATGCGCACCGCCACTCCATTGGTCACCTGGTTCAGGATGACCGAGTGGGGTCCGTCCGCCACGTCGCTGTCGATCTCAACGCCCCGGTTCATGGGGCCGGGGTGCAGGATCAGGAGATCCCGGGGCGCGGCTTCCACCCGCTCCCGCGAGACGCCGAACACCCGGTTGTACTCGCGGAGGCTGGGCACGTAGCCCGCCTCCATCCGCTCCAGCTGGAGCCTCAGGACATTCAGGACGTCCGCCCACTCGATGGCTTCCTCGATGCGGTCGAAGACGGTCACGCCCAGATCCTCGATGGCGGCCGGGATCAGCGTGCGCGGTCCGCACACGGCCACGTCCGCCCCGAGGGCGCGCAGCCCGAAGATGTTGGATCGGGCGACGCGCGAGTGCCGGATATCGCCGACGATGCAGACCTTCTGGCCCCGCACCGGGCCCCTATGGTCGCGGATCGTGAGCATGTCGAGGAGCGCCTGCGTGGGGTGCTCGTGCCGGCCGTCGCCCGCGTTCACCACGTTCGACGGGATCCGATCCGCGAGAAACTGCGCCGCGCCGGAGGACGGGTGGCGCATGACCACCATGTCGATCCGCATGGCCTCCAGGTTCCGGGCCGTGTCCACCAGCGTCTCGCCCTTCACCACGCTCGAGCCGCTGCTCGAGATGTTCACGGTATCGGCACTCAACCGCTTCTCGGCGAACTCGAAGCTCACCCGCGTCCGGGTGGACGGCTCGAAGAAGAGGTTGACGATGGTCTTGCCGCGCAGCACCGGGACTTTCTTGACCTGCCGCTCGCTGATCTCCTTGAACGGCTCGGCCGTGTCCAGGATCGCGCGGATCTGCTCGGCGGACCGCTCTTCCAGGCCGACCAGGTCCTTGCCGAGGTAGGCGGCCGACGGCATCACGCGGCTCCGATCGGGGCGAACTCCACCGCCAGCCGCTCGTCGAGCTCGGGGACGAGCACCTCCACCAGCGTACCATCGGGCACGTTCAGGTGCCGCCCCACGATGTCCGGCTGGATCGGAAGCTCCCGTCCGCCCCTGTCCACGAGCACGCAGAGCAGGATCCGGCGCGGCCGCCCGAAATCGTTCAGCTCGTCCATGGCGGCGCGGGCCGTGCGGCCGGTGTAGGAGACGTCGTCGATGATCACCACCACCCGCTCGTTCACGCCGCCTTCGGGCAGCCGGGTCTCTCCCACCACCGGCCTGGGCCCGACGGCCCCGAGATCGTCGCGATACAGGGTGATATCGAGAGAGCCGACAGGCGGGGCCACCCCCTCCGCTTTCTCGATCTCTTCGGCGATCCGGTGCGCCAGCTGGACGCCGCGCCGGTGGATCCCGATCAGAGACAGCGCGTCCGTCCCGGCGCTCTTCTCCACGATTTCGCGCGCCATACGCGCGAGGGCGCGCTCGACGGCGCGCTCATCCAGTACCTGCTGTCGTTCCGAGGGCATTCGGCGATCCGTTGAAGGTCCCACAAAAGTCGCGCCGGAAGGTAGGCAGGCACCCCATCAGCGTCAACGCCGGAATGGGCCGTCGAGAGGGCGGAGCGGGTCATCCTGCGGGCGCGATGGTGGCGGCCGAGCCGTCAGCGCGGCGCGGAGTCGGCGTACCCCGTGAGCTCGACGTATCCGCGGCCCGCCACAGCGCGCCCGCCGCGCCGGCCCTCGGCCAGGACGGTCCCTTCCCAGTAGCGGAAGGCCAGGTCGAGCTCCTGCGCCGCGATGCGCGGCGCCACCTCCAGCTCCAGCTCGAGCGGCGCGATCCGGATGCGCCAGCCCGAGGGGTAGCGCCCGCCTCGAGGGCTGTCCCAGTGCGACGTCTCCTCGAGCGTGAAATCGTCCGGGCCGAGGCGCACCACCCGCCCGCCCGGCCCCACCCAGGTGCCGGCCGAAAACGGGGAGGTGCCGCCCGCCTCCGTGCGCAGCCGGTAGACCATGAGCTCGGAATCATCGTCCAGCTGGAGCGAGAACCAGTCCCACCCCGTCAATCCAGGGCTCAGCGCGCTCGTGCTCCACTCCCGGTCCAGCCACGCCTCGCCCGCCACCCGGTGCCGGACATCCCCCACGGAGACCGTCCCCGCGGCCGCCAGCCGCGTCAGCGAGTAGTAGTACGACGCGTTCCCCGGCTCCGGCCCCTTCACGCTCAGCCCGCGGTCCCCCTGGAGCACCACCGGCTGCGTGGCCCGCAGCACCAGCTCCACTCCCACGTCCCTCTCCGCGGCCCGCATTCGAAACACCGGTCCATCCACACCTCCACCCGTGGCCCCGCCCCCGCCCCCGCCCGCGCGATGACCTCATCAGCGCCGATGGTTCGCCCGG
>JBKGZE010000045.1:0-9929 GCA_046545735.1 Gemmatimonadota bacterium
GGTCGTTGGAGGGGGTTGGGTCTAAGATTTGTCCGGAAGGGGAGTAGCCACGCGGGAGAGACAGCCCGCGCGGCCGGATCGTCAAGACTGCGCCGAGAGGCGCCCGGTCCGGTCGGGCTCGATCGAGAGCAGGCGAGACCTTCGCAGGAGAGAGCGCCCGACCGGGTGTCCTCGACCATGCGGGGTCTCGTTTTTTTGACGCGGAGGATGAGAGATGAGCAACCTGAAGGTGTTCGTGCTGATGGCGGGGCTTACGGCGCTGTTCGTGGCGCTCGGCGGCGCGATCGGTGGTCAGAGCGGGATGATTCTGGCCCTGGTTCTCGCCGGCGTCATGAACTTCGTGTCGTACTACGCATCCTCCAAGATGGTCCTGCGGATGTACCGCGCCCGCACCATCGAGGAGAGCGACGCGCCGGAGCTGTACCGGATGGTCGATCGCCTCCGGCAGAAGGCCGGCCTGCCGATGCCGACCGTGGCCATCGCGCCGCACGACCAGCCCAACGCGTTCGCGACCGGGCGCAACCCGGACCACGCGGTCGTGTGCGTGACCTCGGGCCTCCTCAAGCTCGTGAGCCGGGACGAGCTCGAGGGCGTGGTGGCGCATGAGCTGGCTCACATCAAGAACCGGGACATGCTCCTGCAGACGTTCACGGCGACCGTGGCCGGCGCCATCTCCTACCTGGGGAACATGGCCATCTGGAGCTCGATCCTGGGCGGCGACGCGGAGGAGGGCGCCGCGGGAGGACTGCTGATGGCGATCGTCGCGCCCATTGCGGCCATGATCATCCAGTTCGCCATCAGTAGGCAGCGGGAATACAAGGCGGACGCGGTGGGCGCCGAGATCTCGGGCAAGCCGCTGGCCCTGGCCGGGGCGCTCCGGAAGCTCGAGTCCTACGCGCGCCAGGTCCCCATGCAGGTCAATCCCGCCGCGGCGCCGCTGGCCCAGGTGAACCCGCTTGCCGCACACGGCGGCGGGCTGACGCGGCTCTTCTCGACCCACCCGCCCACCGACGAGCGGGTCCGCCGGCTGGAGGAACGGAGCGGACGCGGCGCCCTGCCGGCGTGACCGGCCCGCGCGAAGTCGGCCCCCGGGCCGTGGAGACAGGGGCGCCGGAGCCGCGGCCGGGCTGGCACGCCGTGTCGGTCGAGGAGACGTACGCGGCGCTGGACACGCGGGATAGCGGGTTGACGGGGGAGGAGGCGGCCGAGCGGCTCGAACGCTTCGGGCGGAACGTCCTCCCCCGCGCCGCCGGCGGGGAGGCTTTGAAGATCCTGGTCCGGCAGATCCACGACCCCCTGATCTACGTCCTGATCGCGTCCACCGGGCTGGCGATCCTGACGGGAAAGGTGTTCGACGGGCTGGTGATCCTCGGGGTTATCGTGCTGAACGCCATCATCGGCTTCATCCAGGAGTACCGGGCCAGCCAGGCCATCAAGGCCCTTTCCACCATGGTGCGGTCGGACGCCCGGGTGCTGCGGGACGGGCAGCGGCGGCAGCTTCCGTCGGCGGAGCTGGTGCCGGGCGACGTGGTCCTGCTCGAATCCGGCGA
Source organism: Gemmatimonadota bacterium (assembly GCA_046545735.1). GTDB lineage: Bacteria > Gemmatimonadota > Gemmatimonadetes > Longimicrobiales > RSA9 > JAWVYT01. The sequence continues at coordinate 1,551 of JBKGZE010000045.1, forward strand.
CAAGGTGCCCGCCGATCTGCGTCTGGTCGAGGTCCGCAGCCTTCGCGCGGAGGAGGCGGCCCTCACCGGCGAGTCGGTCCCGGTCGAGAAGAGCACCGGGAGAATGGATGAGGAGGCCGGGATCGGCGATCGCCGGAACATGGCCTACAGCGGGACGCTGGTGACGTACGGCACGGCCACCGGACTGGTGGTGGCCACCGGCGGCGGCACCGAGCTGGGTCGCATCTCCCGGCTGCTGGCGGAGACCGCGGAGCTGGAGACGCCGCTTACCCGGCAGCTGGGCGTGGTGGGGAAGGGGATCGCCGCGGCCATCGTCGTCGTATCCGTCCTCCTTCTCGGGATCGGCCTGCTGCGAGGATACCCGCTGGCCGACGCCGTCCTGGCCGCCGTGACGCTGGCCGTGGCGGCCATCCCCGAGGGGCTGCCGGCCATCGTGACCATCGCCCTGGCCATCGGCGTGCAGCGGATGGCCCGACGACAGGCCATCGTCCGGAAGCTGCCGGCGGTGGAGACCCTCGGCTCCACCACCGTCGTCTGCTCCGACAAGACCGGCACGCTCACCCGCAACGAGATGACGGTGAAGGTGCTGCGGACGCCCACGGGATGGTACACGCTCTCGGGTGTGGGCTACCGCCCCGAGGGGACGCTGGAAAACAGCCAGGGCGACCCGCAGGCCGTCCCGGACGACGTCCGGGAGCTGGCGCTGGCCGGCGTGCTGTGCAACGAAGCGGACCTCCACGAGAGGGACGGCGGCTGGAAGATCAGCGGCGACCCGACGGAGGCCGCCCTGGTGGTGGCGGGCCACAAGCTCGGCCTCCAGAGTCGCGCGGTCCGGCAGGAGCGCCCCCGCATCGACGTCGTTCCGTTCGAGTCCGAGCGGCAGTACATGGCCACACTCCACGAGGCGCCGCGCGGCGGTCGGGTAGTCTACCTGAAGGGTGCCCCGGAGGTGATCCTGCCGCGATGTACGGGGCCGGACGGGGGCGACGGCGACCGGTCAGAGGAGGTGGCGGCGGACGTCGAGCGGATCGCGTCGGAAGGGATGCGTGTGCTGGCGTTCGCGGCCCGCGAAGTCTCCGCGGACACACCGGGCCTCGGGGAAGTGGACACGCAGACCGGGTTCCGGTTCCTGGGGCTCCAGGGCATGATCGACCCGCCGCGGCCGGAGGCCGTGGAGGCGGTCGAGGCCTGCCACGCGGCCGGCATCACCGTGAAGATGATCACGGGCGACCACCCGAAGACCGCTCGCGCCATCGGGCACCAGCTGGGGCTCTCCCTCCCCGATACGCCCGCCCTCACCGGCGTCGAGCTGAGCCGGATGGACGAGCCGACTCTCCGCCGGGCCGCCCTGGAACACAACGTGTTCGCCCGGGTCGCTCCCGAGCACAAGCTGCGCCTCGTCCGGGCGCTCCAGGCGGAGCGACAGGTGGCCGCCATGACCGGCGACGGCGTCAACGATGCCCCCGCACTGAAGCAGGCGGATATCGGCATCGCGATGGGAATCACCGGGACCGCCGTCTCGAGGGAGGCGGCGGACATGATCCTCACGGACGACAACTTCGCCACGATCCGCGCGGCCGTGGAGGAAGGCCGTCGCGTCTATGACAACCTCGTCAAGGCTCTGGCCTTCGTCCTCCCCACCAATCTCGGCCTCGCCCTCATCATGACCGCGGCCGTGGCGTTCTTCCCCGTGGTGGACGGGCAGCCGCTGCTGCCTATGCTGCCCGTCCAGATTCTGTGGATCAACCTGGTCGCCGCCGTGGCGCTTGCGCTCCCACTGAGCCTGGAAACCATGGAGTCCGACATCATGCGGCGACCGCCCCGCGAGCCCCACGCTCCCGTCATGAGCGGGTTCGTCATCGGCCGGACCGTGCTGGTGGCGCTCCTCATGGCCGCCGGCGCGCTGGGGCTCTTTCTCCACGAGTACAGCGGGCACGCCGGGATCACAGAGCCAATGCCTCGAGCCCTCGCCGCGGCGCAGACGGAGGCCGTCACCACCGTCATCCTCTTCCAGATCTTCTACCTGCTGAACTGTCGCTCCTTCAAGGACTCGATCTTCACCATCGGGCTCTGGAGCAACCGGTGGATCTACGTGGGCATCGCCGTCGTCCTCGTGCTGCAGATGGCCTTCATCTACCTGCCCGTCATGAACGCCATCTTCGGCTCGGCTCCGCTCAGCCTTTCATCCTGGATCGAGGCCGCGGCCCTGGCGTTTCTGATCCTGCCCATCATCGGCGCCGAGAAATGGTGGCGGAAACGCTCGGATCCCGGCGAGCACACGGCCGTGCACCAGGGATAGCGCCCGCCGCGCTCCGGGCAGCGGGGACCGTCGGTCAGCGGGAACAGCCGGTCAGGGGGTGACAGCCGGTCAGGGGTGTCAGCCGGTCAGACGGGCTCAGGCGCCCAGCGCCTCGCGCCACTCCCGGACGGCGGCGGCGCGCGTGGATGACTCGCAGGCGTCCGAAGCCGCGCGAGGGGCCGGCATGAGGCTCACAAGGGAGGAAGCGCCTGTTGACCGCCACCGACGCAGCCCGACCTCGTCCCCCTGCGCCCGGAGTACCGAACGCAGTCGGTGCACGGCGTGAGGACGGCTGCCCTCATCCGCCAGCTCCACGGCCCCGAGCAGCGCCTCCCGGGCCGCTGCCAGATCGCCGCACCCGAGCAGAACGTCCGCGAGCGCATGCGTCACGCGCAGCCGGTCGCCGCGGTCCCCATACGCGAGGGCCGCGGCCTGGTAGTCCTCGATCGCGTCCGCGGTTCGTCCCCTCCGACGCAGCCGCGCCCGCTCCTCCAACGCCACCCCGGCCGCTTCCTCGTCGCCCGCCGACTCGGCTTCCGCCAGCACACGGCTCAGCGCCTCATCCGGGAACTCGTCCAGCAGAGCCTCGCCCACCTCCGAGAACCGCCGCAGACGGGCGTCCCCCCGCAAGCGCACTCGCCGATACAGCGCCAACGCCGCCTCACGATTCCCCGCCTTCCGGTGCGCCCGGGCGGCATGGAGCATCAGCTCCGGCGACTCCGGATCCACATCCAGCGCCGCTTCGAACGCCTCCACCGCCTCGAGACGGCGCCGCCGCTCCTCCAGCACGCCCCCGTAGCAGACCAGCGCATGGCTCACCCGCCCACGGTCAGCGACGTCCAGCCCCTCCACCGCCATCGCCAGGGCTCGACGGACCGGGCCCCGCTCCAGCGCCCCGACCTCCCGCCGCGCACGCTCCGCCACGAACCCCGACCCCGCCCCGTCCACGAGCGACGCAAGGACCGCCCGCTCCACCAGGCGCCCCGCCTCGAGCTCCCGGCCAGCCTCCGCACCCCGCTCCGATCCGGTCGTCTGTAGTAGCGTCATCGCGATCTGATTGAGAATGACTCTCAAATAGGATGCGGGGACCGTGGACCTGGGTCAAGCCGGGAGGGCTCGATTGGGGATGTAGGGGGACTCCGCATACGACGTGGGGAGATACCGGGCACGAACCGCCGGACGTCGCTGCGGTACGCACCGGGAGCGTCGTCTCGGGCCGGCGTTCCGCGTTTCCGCGGTGAACGGATCTCTGCAGGCCGGCAACCCTGCGGTCGGTCGAACGCGGAAGCGCGGAGCTGACGCGGAACAGCGCGGAAGGGTTCGTCGCGAAACCCGATCGTTTCACGCCAATACGGGCGCAACCGTTGTCGGACCCGGGTATGGCGGCGTGTCCCGCGTCTGCCGGGCCCATCGTCTTGTCCGCGTTCGGTCTATTCCGCGTTCGGTTCCGCGATGTTCCGCGTTTCCGCGGTGAACGGATCTCTGCAGGCCGGCGCAATCCACTGCGGCCGCCGGGCCCGGAGGCGCCGACGGCCGCAGAGGTGCAACGGCGAGGTGAGGCTTACGGCCGGGTTTTCGGAGCGGAGGTGTCGTAGGTCCCGCAGACGGCCTGGCCGCCCGTCATCTGGACGATTATCTCCCCGGCGTGGCACTCCCGGGTCTCGTTGTGGGTGCAATCGGTTGCGGAGCATTCCGCCACGCTGGAAGCGCCGGCTGCGGGCTTCTTCTGGGGCTCGGCCATGAGGTGATCCTCCTGTTCAGGGAAACGGTCTGGCTGCGCCCCACAGTGTTAGCAAGAAGCGTGCAAATCAGTGCTTGCCAGGGGTTTACGGCCTCGCTCATGAGACCCGTTCTCATCGGGTCAGAGCGTGCCGGGGCCCTGACGACGGGGGATGAGGTTCTCGGCGTCGGGCTCGGGCTCGTGCTCGATACCGGGTGCCGGGTCGTGGTCGGTTTCGGGGCGAGGCTTCGTCCGCGGGGCCTCGCGCTCCAGGTCCTCGGTCTCCTTCTTCGCGGGCCGCTGCTCGTCATTGTCGTTCATGTCGCCCTCTGTAGTGGGTGTGGTGTTCATGATCGTGACCGGACGGTCCGGAGTCCAGGGTGATTCATCAGGACGGGAAGGTGTAGGGTGCCTGGATACCGAGGGGTATGCCGAGGGCCCAGTAGCCGAGGAGGAACGCGAGCCAAGTGAGCAGGAAGGCCACGGAGTAGGGCAGCATGGTGGCCACGAGGGTGCCGATGCCGGTGCCCTTGACGTACCGCTGGGCGAAGACGACGACGAGGGGGAAGTACGGCATCAGGGGCGTGATGATGTTGGTGGTGGAGTCGCCGACCCTGTAAGCGGCCTGGGTGAGCTCGGGAGAGATGCCGAGCTGCATGAGCATGGGCACGAAGATGGGCGCGAGGAGTGCCCATTTGGCGGACGCCGATCCGATGAGGAGATTTACGGCGCCGCTCAGGAGGATGATCCCGACGATGGTGACCTGTGCCGGCAGGGCGAGGGCCTGGAGCCCGGCGGCGCCTTTCAGGGCGATCAGGGCGCCGATATTGGAGCGGGCGAACTCGTCGATGAAGAGGGCCGCGAAGAAGGAGAGCACGATGTAATAGCCCATGGTGCTCATGGTCTTGCTCATCCCCGTGATGATGTCGCGGTGGCTCTCGACGGTGCCCGCGACGTATCCGTAGACCACGCCGGGTAGGAGGAAGAGGAGGAAGATGAGCGGGACGATGGAGAGCATGAGCGGGGCCGCGGCGTCGGTGAGGGAGCCCTGGGGCGAGCGGAGCGCCGAGCCCGCTGGGAGCGAGGCGACGACGAGGACGACCACGCCGGCGGCCAGGGCCGCGAGGGCGGCGTTCAGTCCGCGTTTCTCGCGCGGTCCCAGCTCCTCCATGGTCGGCATGTCCTCGGTGTCGCCGTCGATGGCGGTCCCGGCCAGGCGGGGCTCGACGATCCGATCGGTGACGTACCAGCCGATGGCCACGATGAGGACGCTCGAGGCGGCGGTGAAGAACCAGTTGCAGAGCGGGTTGACCAGCCGGTCGGGCACGAGGATCTGGGCGGCCTCCTGGGTCAGGCCGGCGAGGAGTGGGTCGATGCCGGATGGGACGAAATTCGCGCTGAAGCCGCCGGAGACGCCGGCGAAGGCGGCGGCGATGCCCGCGAGCGGGTGCCGGCCGGCGGCGTAGTAGATGACGCCGCCCAGCGGGATGACGAGGACGTAGCCGGCGTCGGCCGCGGTGTGGCTGACGATGGCCACCAGGATCAGCATGGGCGTGAGCAGTGAAGCCGAGGTCACGCTCAGCATGGCTTTCAGGCCGGCATTGATGAAGCCGGTGTGCTCCGCCACGCCGACGCCGAGGAGCGCCACCAGGACCACGCCAAGGGGGTGGAACGACGTGAAGGTGACGACCATGTTCGAGAGGAACTCGGCAATGGCCGGGCCGGTCAGCCGGTTCAGCACCTGGATCGGCTCACCCGTGCGGGGATCGATCTCGGCGAAGGAGAACGGCGCCAGCAGGGCGGAGGCGATCCAGACCAGGATCAGCATGATCAGGAACAGCGCGGCCGGGTCCGGGAGCGCGTTGCCGAGGCTCTCGACCCGGTTGAGCGCGCGATCCATCCAGCTCTGCGCAGGCGGAGGCGGCGCGGTTTCCGAGGCGTTCATGGGTCTCCGGGGGGCGGGGGCGAAGCGTGCGGGAGAGTGAAACGCTCGACCGGGGGCGGCCGTGTGTCAAGCCGCACGCCACGCCGAGCCGTGGGCCGCCTGCCCGCGCCGCAGCGCTGCCGGTGGTCCTCGTCGGGCCATCGGTGATATTCTGATCCGCGACGTGGTGCAGACCTCCACAACGGTGCGCTAACGGTGAAGTTTCTTTCGGCCCAGTTCTCCCATTTCGTCGAGACGACGACGACGCGCCGCAACCTGGCGCTCCTGACCCGTTTTCTCGTGGTCCTCCTGACGCTGATCATGGTGTACAGCGTTCTCTTCCACGTGATCATGGAGTACGAGGGCCAGGACCATTCCTGGGTGACCGGGTTCTACTGGACCCTCACGGTCATGTCGACGCTGGGGTTCGGCGACATCACGTTCCAGAGCGACGTGGGGCGGATCTTCTCGATCGTGGTCCTCGTTTCCGGCGTGATGTTCCTGCTGATCGTGCTGCCGTTCACGTTCATCCAGTTCTTCTACGCGCCGTGGCTCGAGGCGCAGACGCGCCGACGGGTGCCCCGGGAGCTGCCCGAGTCGGTTTCGGAGCACGTCTTGCTCGCATCCCACGATCCCGTGACGATCTCGCTCATCGAGCGGTTGAGCGCCATTGGCCATCCGTACTTCGTCCTGGAGCCCGAGCTCAAACGTGCGCTCGAGCTGGAACAGGAGGGAGTGCAGGTGGTGCTCGGGAGCCCGGAAGACATCGACACGTATCGGCGGACCCGGGTCGATCGGGCGGCCATGGTCGTGGCCAACGTGGATGACGCCGTGAACACGAACGTCACGTTCACCGTGCGCGAGCTGGATGACACCGTGCCGATCGTGAGCTTCGCCCGGGATCCCGCGTCGATCGACGTGCTCGAGCTGGCGGGCGCCACCACGGTCCTCCAGCTCCCGGAGATGCTGGGCCGCTCCCTCGCCCGCCGTACCCTTGCCGGCGATCATCGGGCGAGCGTGATCGGCGAGTTCGGCGAGCTCCTCATCGCCGAGGCGCCGGTGGCCGGGACGCCGCTGGTGGGCAAGTCGTTGGGCGAAGGGTGGCTACGGGAGATGACGGGTCTCACCGCCGTGGGGGCATGGGAGCGTGGGCGGTTCACGGCCCCGGGCCCTGGGACCTGCCTCCACCCGTCGACGGTCCTGGTCGTGGCCGGAACGGAACAGCAGCTGCTGGAGTTCACCGAGCTCACGGCCATCTACCGTCCGGCCGACGCGCCCGTCCTGATCCTCGGCGGCGGACGGGTCGGGAGGGCGGCGGCCACCGCCCTGACCGAGCGGGGTCTGGAATACCGGATCGTGGAGAAGAACCCGGACCGCGTCCTCCTCCCCGAGAACACCATCGTGGGGAACGCGGCGGACCTATCGTGTCTGGAGGCGGCCGGCATCCGGGAGGCGCCGACCGTGATCGTCACGACGGCGGATGACGCCACCAACATCTACCTGACCATCTACAGCCGCCGCCTGCGGCCGGACGTGCAGATCGTCAGCCGGGCCACGCTGGAGCGGAACGTCTCGACGCTGCACCGGGCAGGCGCCGATTTCGTGATGTCGTACGCGTCCATGGGCGCCAACGCCATCGTCAACATCCTGGAGGGCGGGGACGTGGTCATGGTCGCCGAGGGCCTCGACCTGTTCCGGGTGCCGGTGCCTCCGCCCCTCCGGGGCGTGCCACTGCGGGACTCGCGGATCCGCGAGAAGACCGGCTGCAACGTGGTCGCCGTCCAGGAGGGCGGCAGCGTGCATACCAGCCCGCCACCCGAGGCCCCCCTGCCGTCCGGGCCGGAGGACGAGATCATCCTGGTGGGCACCACGGCCGACGAGCACCGGTTCATGACGCGGTTCAACGCCTCACGGGCCCCGGCCTGAGGTCGTCGCGACCGCGCCGACGGCCCGGCGAACTGGCCGCGTCGGGCGGTCAGCGGGGTTCGGACGCGAGCGGGAACGCATCGTGCACCGGGCGCCGTGACGCCGCGGTCATCCGAATGCCGCGGGAGGCAGCGAGGAAGGGGCTCACCCCGAAAGGAGGCGGAGATGGCGAAGTGCGAAGTGTGCGGCAATGACTACGAGATGGCGTTCGAGGTCACCGCCGCGGGGCACAAGCACGTGTTCGACAGCTTCGAGTGCGCGATCCACAAGCTGGCGCCGATCTGTGAGCACTGCGGTGTCAAGATCATCGGGCACGGGATCCAGGCGAACGGGACGTTCTACTGCTGCGCCAACTGCGCGCGGGCGAAGGGCGTGACGGAAGCGGCCGACCACGTGTAGGCGGTGCCGGGGGGGAGGGGAGCCCCCCCGGCAACCAGCGCCATGCATCGAGATCAGAAGGTCACGCTCGCCTCGTTCGAGCACACTGTGGTGCCCTCGTTGCAGACCCGG